>NZ_JAOVQN010000007.1:0-173596 GCF_025673445.1 Ruegeria marisflavi | reverse complement strand
AGCGTGGACAGCGTGACCCTGACGAGCGCGGGTGCCGCGGCGGATGCCGGGGTGAATGGCGGCGTGCCCTATGCCATCGTGGCCTCGAACGCGCTGGGCACTGGGCTTGAGAACTACGCGATCTCCTATGTCGATGGGGCGCTGACGGTGACACCTGCGCCGCTGGTGGTGACGGCTCTAGACCAGACCAAGCTTCAAGGTGAGGAATTCGTTTTCCAGGGAAACGAGGTCTCGGTATCCGGATTAATCGTCGAAGGAGACACTGTGAATACCGTTCAGTTGGTTAGTGCGGGTAGCCCAACTGGCGCGTTGGCTGTGGATGGCCCGTTTGCGATTGTAGCCTCCTCGGCCGTAGGAACGGGTCTAGAGAATTACGATATCAACTATGTCGATGGTTCGATGACCGTGCAAGCTCCGGCTGATACCATACCGCGCCCGCCAACAGTGGGTGACATTGGCCTGCCCAATCCGACGGACGACATCCGGGTTTTGTTCACTGAAAGCAGCACATTTGGTGGTGGCACAAGTGCGATCGGGCTTACCAAAGAGAAGGCGCTGAAAACGCTGGGAGATGTCCGTGTTCTCTCGGACCAAATGGTGATTGCCGCCGAAAGCTGCCAGCAGGGTAGCAGCGACGTCAGCCGTTACCTTGCTTGTTTGTCGGATGCCCTGAACAGTTTCGCCGGTGAGCTTGACGAGATCACGGCGGATCTGCCTCCAGGTATGGAAAACGTAGCAGACATCATCCGCAATGCGCGGTCCGACATTGACCGGAGCCGCCAACGAGCGGAACGGCGCCTCGCGACGGCGACAACAGATTCCGAGCGTGAGGCTATCCGCCGTGAAGCACTGGCCGAGGCCAGAACTGCGCTGGACAATGCCGCGGGTGAAATCCGCAAGGCGATCGCGCTGGTCCGGGTCGAGGATCCCGAGTTGGCTGGTATTCAACGTGCGACGATCACTACCGTGGCCGGCTCCCTCGAAACGGTTGGTATTCAGCTTTCGCGGGTTTCGGACCTGTGATGGGGAAACGATGCGAACCCTGATTGCGGCATTCGCCGGTCTGCTGTTCTTGATGACGTCCGGTCTTTGGGCCGAGACGAGGGTTGCCTTTGTTCTGGGCAATTCGTCGTACCGCCATATCGAACCGCTGAAGAACCCCAGGAACGACGCGCTTGATTTGACCGTGGCGCTTGAGGGGCTGGGTTTTGACGTGCTCATGGGCGGCGACTACAGCCAGGCGGAGACACGAGAAGCGATAGAAGATTTCAGCGAGGCGGCGGAAACGGCCGATGTCGCCTTGTTTTTCTACGCCGGGCATGGGTTTCAGATAAACGGGCAGAATTATCTGGTGCCGACCGATGCGCGGATCTCTTCACCCGATGATCTGCAAAACCAGACCGTGCCATTGGCGCGTGTCGTCGAAGCGCTTGAAAGATCCAAAGGTCTGAAACTCGTTTTTCTGGACGCCTGCCGGGACAATCCGTTCGGTATGGCCGGGGCCAAGTTACCCGAAGTAGGTAGCGGCCTTGCCCGGGTGGGAACTTCTGCCAATTTCATGTTCGCCTATGCGACCCAACCCGACAACGTGGCTTATGACGGCACGGGGCGGAACAGCTTTTTCACAGAAGCGCTGCTCAACCATATTTACACGCCAGGACAGGATGTGTCCGAGTTGATGATCGCCGTCCGGCGCGATGTTCTGGCCGCGACCGGAGGCCGCCAGATCCCCTGGGACAATTCCTCGCTTACGCGCGCGTTCCAGTTCGACCGCAACCCGGTGACCGTGTCCGAGGAAACTATGCTCTGGCAGGTCGCGATTGAAGCGAAGAATGATGAGTTGATGCAGCTCTACATTGATCGCTACCCTCAAGGCCCCCATGCCGAAGACGTTCTGGCCTATCTGCAAACCGGCACGCGGACCCGTGCGTTAGAGTTTCGCGACGATAAAGCAGAGGCCGAGCGTCTTTGGACCTTGGCCAGACGGAGCAGAATGCGGCCATTGCTGGAGTTTTATCTGGAACGCTTTCCCGAAGGCGAGCGCGCACCCGAGGCCCGGCGGCTGCTCGAGTTGCTGCCAAATGCCGAGGACAGCACGCCCGAGGCGATATGCGAGAGATTGGCGACACATCCCCGTGATGCGACCGCATCGGTTCCCGGCGTTCCATTCGACCGTCTGGCCCAGAACACCCTAGCCGCGATACAAGCCTGCTCTGCCGCATCTGTTCAGTCGCCCGACCTGCCTCATTACACCGCGCTTCTGGCACGTGCGACAGCCGCTTCTGGGGATTTGCGGCGGGCGGTGCAGCTATATCGCAGTGCTGCCGAACGTGGGGACTTGCGAGCGATGGTAAGCCTCGCGCAGCTCACTGAAAGCGGGAATGGCATCCTGCAGGACACGGAGGCTGCTTTTGCCTTGTACGAGCGTGCGGCCGAAGCGGGCAGCTCGGATGCGATGATCAATCTGGCGGTATCCCTGTTCCAGGGGGACCGAGGCGAGAAAGATGTTGATCGGGCCATTTCCCTTTTGCGCAGGGCCGCCGAGGTTGGATCGGCGAAAGCCGTGTTCAACCTTGGGGTTCTGGCCCAGGACGGAATGATCGATACGCCGGATTTGGCTTTGGACTATTTCTTGCGGGCGGCCCGTGATGGCGAACACGAAGGCTATCGCGCGGCGGCGATCCTGTTGGATGAGGGCCGTGGAGTGTCTCGGGATTTTGGCCAGGCTGCCAATATGCTGTTGCGGGGCGTAGCCGAAGATCGGGGAACGCTTCTGCAACAATTGACGACTGCCACGAACGAATGGTCGCCGGATACCGTTAAGGCAATCCAGCAAAGGTTGCAGGCCGCCGGGTACTACGCCGGGGCTGTAGATGGGCTGCCGGGACCCAATTTTGCGACCGCCCTGTCACGTTGGCGCAATGGGGGCTTCAAAGCCGAAGTTCTGGTCGCAAACTAGCTAGACGGATTAACAGGCCTCGCAGGTCATTGTTCTGACTACAAGCTATGGAGTTGTGACAACAGCGCGCGGATCACAAAGACTGGCGTTGAAGCGGATCCTTACACCCGGTAGTTGACTTGTTGTTCTCGAATGCGCGGCAGGTGTTAGACCAGTACCTGGCGGAACTTTGTGGGAGAAACTGACTGCAAAATAGTTTGGAATTTGTTAACGTTATCCTGATCACAAGTTGCCGAGTTGAGCCGATTTCCGAGAAGTCGATCGATCTGGCGCAATACTGCTGGGTTTCACGATTTACCAGGGGAGCTAACTTCGATGACAAAAGGCAATTCCGATCATGACATTCTACATCCTATGGATTGTGCAGAATGGCACCTGTGGTCCCTGCGCATCTCCAAGATTATTGCGCGTGCCTGGACCGACAAGTCTTTCAAGGCGCAACTGATTGCTGAGCCCGCAAGAGCGTTGAAAGATGCAGGATTGGCGGTGCCGGAAGGTGCCGAAGTCGTCGTGGAGGACGGCGCGACCCAATGGTCAATAGGCGGGTCGGCCTTGAACCGTGTCGACCGGCTGGTGCTGCCGCTGCCTCCAAAGCCAAAGATCGACTCTGTTCTGAAGGCATGGGCAAACGGTGAAACCGGTCATCCTCCGATCTTGGCGAGCGAGGGCGAAGTGGCCTTCTCAGGGGTTCCCGCCATTGAGGACAGCGCAGCGCGCCGCGTCGCCGAGGCACGTCGCGTCGGCGATGCTCGACGCGTGGGCGAAGCACGGCGTGTTGCCGAAGGGCGGCGTGTTGCCGAAGACGAAGGATCAATGGCCGCTGGTTCTGCGGCGCGAAGGGTGGGTGCGGCCAGACGTATTGTTGATGAGGCTGATTTCGAAGCCTCAGACGCTGTCGCGCGGCGCATGGCCGAAGGTCGCCGCGTTCTTGATGACTGGGACGAAGGAACGGCAGATGCCGAAGCCCGCCGCGTCGTGGAAGGGCGGCGGGTGGTCGAACCCGGGGCTCCGGAGAGTGACAGTGCGGCGCGTCGCGTGTCCGAAGATCTGACTCCATCCGACGGCCGTCGTGTAGCCGATGAACCGCCGGCCGAGGATTCGCCCGCGAAGCCCGCCGCCTCTGAGGCCCGCCGCACAGCTGAAGGGCGCAGAGTGGCCAAGGATCAGCCTGCGTCTAAACCGACAGCGAAAAAAGGCACAAGGAAACCCGGCAAAAAGTAAGTCTTGAAGGTTTCAAGTATGGATCTGAGACATTGAACGCGAGGCTCGGTGTACACGTCATTTGATGTGATCGGAGGATGAAAAGAAGTCGAACAGGATCAAGAAGCATTGAAATCCAGCCCAATATCGGTCCCGATCCGGCCGCTCTGTCCCACCTTCATTCTCGACCAACACAAAGCCGGGCGATCGGCTGGGTATTTTCAGGCGCTTGTCATAGACGTCGACACGTCCGGCTTTACCCAGGTTACCGACGCGCTGAGTGTGCATGGCCCGCAGGGTGCGGAAATCCTGGCCAGCATCATCCGCGCCATTTTCGAACCGATGACGTCCTGCGTGTATGAATATGGCGGATTTGTCGCCCATTACACCGGGGACGGGTTTCTGGCCGCCTTTCCGGAAACTGCTGGACTGGGGTCCACCATCAATCGCGGCCTTGCCGCCGGATGGGAGATGCGCCAGACCATCCGTTCCCGGCATACCTACCAAACCCGTTTTGGCACATTCACAATCAACGCTCGAATCGGCATAGCCGATGGTCGAATAAACTGGCGCATATTGCGAGACGCCTCAGGCCATAGGCATATTTATTACTTCGACGGCACCCCGATCGTAGATGCCGCCAAGGTTCGGCAGATGGTCGGGCCGGGCGAGTTGATTGCGACTTCGGCCACTGCGGCGCGGTTCTCGGCGGCGACAGTAACCAAAAGCCTTCAGGGCGGGGAAGCGCGGATTGTAGAAGATGCCGAAAACCTTGTGGCACCATTTCAATTGTCCCCTGTACCGGAAACCAGTGATCGGCTTGTAACCGATTTCTATCCCGATGTAGTAGCAACCGCGGAAGGATATGGGCAGTTTCGCTGGACAGCGACATTATTTGTGCATCTGGACCGTCCGAAACAAGAGTTGGACGCGTTCGTTGCCAACCTTTTCGAGGCTCATGATCTGTTCGGCGGTTTCATCAATGGCATTACGGATGGTGACAAAGGATGCACCGCGCTGATCTTTTGGGGGGCACCGATCGCGACAGAAGATGATGTCGGGCGTGCCATCGAGTTTGCCGTTCACGTGTTGGAGAAACTAGGTACGTCTGTCAGCGCCGGATTAACCTATGGCCTTTCACATGCGGGATTCTCCGGTTCGCGACGCCACGAGGTCTATACCTGCGCCAGTCGCCACGTAAATCTCGCGGCCCGGCTGGCTTCCCGGGCTGCGCCTGGGCAGATTCTACTGGATAGTTCCACTCGGGATCACGCTCTTGGGCGTTTTCATTTCGAGTTTGTCGGTAATCTGGAGCTGAAGGGGTTCTCTGATCCTCAGCCTGTTTATGCACTGGGTGCAAGGCGCGACGTCCATGCGCAGGTGACCACTTCAGGCGATATCGTCGAACGAGGCGCACAAATCAAGGAACTCCTGGATGCTGTCCAGGCTATTCTGCAATCTGGCGGGGGTGGAGCCGCGGTTGTGACCGGGGGGGCAGGATCGGGCAAAAGTACCCTGCTTTCAGTCGTGCATCAACGATTGAAGGAGAAAAATACTGCTCAGGAAATGTCTGCGGTCGTCATTAGCCTGATACCAGAAACCGTCCTGGAAAGACCACTGGGTCCTTTCCAGCGAACTTTGGAAGATGTTTTCAAGCTGAGCGCACTGCGAGATGAGGAGCATAGGCGGTCCACCTTCCTAGCCGAATTCGAGAGTCTTTGTGATCAAACCTCCGATTCTGCACTGCGTGAAGAGCTGGCGTTCACTAGATCATTTATCGCGGCGCTGCTGAATGTGCATTGGGCAGGTTCAACATATGCGCAAGTCGGACCTGAGCTGCGGTACCGAAATACCTTTCGTGGGATAATTGCATCGCTGCGCGCCTTGGCCGGGCGCAATCCGTTGGTATTGATTGCAGAAAATGTGGGCACTTTCGACACCGCATCCAAGGAGATGCTCGACCTGGTTTCCAGCCAGTCTGGCTTTCCGGTTGCTTTGCTCGCCAGTTGCCGGCTTGACGACAACGGTAACGTCCCTGATGTGCCATTTGGGTCCGCAAGCATTCGCGCTATGATCCGGCTGGACAGCCTGAGCCCAAGCGGTGTTCGTCAGATCGCTGAGCGGGCGTTGGGGAGCCCTGTGTCCCAGAGGTTGGTCGAGTATCTGCGAGACAAGAGCGCCGGGAATCCTCTCTACCTCGAGCAGTTGATTCTGACGTTGAGCTCCTCAGGCGGCTTCTTGTATCGGGGCAAGGGGTTGAACGCGCGCGTCGAACTGGCGCCAGACGCCGTGGCACATCTACCCCAGGGGTTGAGCGGTATTCTCATGGCGCGGATAGACCGATTGCCCGGGCGGCTGAAATCTGTGATCCAAGTTGCTGCCGTTTTAGGGGATGAATTCGGCGCGCCTCTATTGCGGGAAATGCTCAACGATGACCGGATGATCGCTGACGCCTTGGAAGAGGGGCAGGCGCAACAGATTTGGACGGAACGCTCACCTGGTCACTATCGTTTCCGACATGCGATGCTACGCAACGCGATTTATGACATGCAACTGGTTGTGGTGCGAAGAAACCTGCATCGCCAGGCCGCACAGACATTAGAGAGCTTGTCTGGGGAGGGTGACCTCGACCGGATGGAGGCCCTGGCCTATCACTTTGAACAGGGGGAAATGCCGGAAGAGGCGCAGCACTACCTTCGGAAAGCCGGTGACATGGCGCATCAAAGGCTGGATGCTCCAAGAGCGATCTATCTTTATCGGCGTCTCTTGAAATACAGCATAGAGCTGGACCTGCAAGTTTCCATCAGTGCGCGCCTGGGAGCGTTACTGGCTCTGACAGGGGATTGGGAAGAGGCCGTCCAAGTGCTGGAACACGGCCTTTCCGGCATTCTCGCGGCCGAAGACCCTAGGCAAGAAATCGACATGCTGATCGTTCTTGGTGATGTTCTGCGCCAATCGGGGGATGTTGCCAGGGCACGGGAACGACTGGAATTGGCTTGGGCCATCGCGCGCCGCGCAGATGATCAGGAGATGGTCGGCAAATCTCTCAGCATGCTTGCGGGAACTTACAAGTACTCCGGAGATTATTACCACGCGCAGGAATTCTATCGGCAATCCCTCGCGGTCGGTGAGCGGCTTGAAGACCAGAACCTGATTGCAATTTCGTTGGCCGGTATTGCTTCGGCTCACGGGCTCTTGGGCTCTTACAGACAAGCGATCGAAAACAACCGACGCGCTATCCCTATACTCGAGCAGCTCGGCAACAAACAGGAACTGGCCTATCCCATCGGAAACCTCGGGATAGACCTGTTCACTGTTGGAGAATACGACGAGGCGCTTGAAGTGCTGGAACGGGCGCTCAAGGTGTCCAATTCAATCGGGGATCGGCCGGGGGTCTGGTTTGCCAATCATTTCATAGGTCGCGTTCATCACGAGTGCGGGAAACTGGGTCTCGCCA
Source organism: Ruegeria marisflavi (assembly GCF_025673445.1). Classification (NCBI taxonomy): domain Bacteria; kingdom Pseudomonadati; phylum Pseudomonadota; class Alphaproteobacteria; order Rhodobacterales; family Roseobacteraceae; genus Ruegeria; species Ruegeria marisflavi. The sequence continues at coordinate 165,980 of NZ_JAOVQN010000007.1, read as the reverse complement.
TCAAAGCCTATGAGCAGGCCATGCGAGAGCGACGGGTGCTGGGCGGAGATGCCATTCCCTATGAGACATTGCCGCATTTTGCTGCTGCTAAGGCGTCCTTGGGCGCGGACGCCGAGGCCATTGACGCTCTTTCCGCGCATCTGGACATGTTGCAAGGCGGCGAAGCCGACCATGAACACGGACTCACGTATCTGGGAGTTGCGAAGCTTTTGAGAAAGAGATCCAGCTTGACAGCCGAAGCCCGATCCAAACTGGATCAACTGTCGCGTCGCGGACTTGGAACCACCGGATTGGTGTGGCTACGCAAGGCGGACCAAAGCGCACGGGCCGGGCGTGCCATGGGACTTGGCTCCAGAATTCGGGTCTTGGTCGAATGTGCGTCGCAATGGATTGAGCCAGGGGAAGACCAACGGATGGCTATAGGTTGCCTTGCCGCCGCGCATCAGCTTGCCTCTGACTACTCTCTTGCCGGAGAGCGCAGATTCGTCTTGACCGCGGTGCGGGACATGGGGTTGGACATTGAAGCATTGAAGCGCGTGCCAGCGCTGCTATTACCATTCGCCAAGGATTGAAATAAAAGGCAGTTAATCTGCCGTGGCATGGTCAGCACGCTTTTCAAACACCATCAACTGCATCGCCAGCGGAATCGTCGCTGGTTTGTTTTTGTGCGCATCAAACAACTTTAGGACCGCCGTTCGAACGCGGTCTCGCCCGGAGTGGCTCAACAGTTCCCAAAGGTACTCTCCCTCGAGAAAACTCAAGTACTCCCAAGATGCCATTCTCAGCAGTAATTCAAAAGGTTTGACATCGTTTTCCAAAATCAGATCGGTGTGCCGGGCCGTCAGTTCACACAGAGACACGGGGTCGCAGACCCTTTTGTCGCCGGTGGCATGCAAAATCAGGTCTGGTTGTTCTTCAGCGACGGCTTGATAAATGATTTTCGCATACATTTGGTCGATCGTGTCCGGTCGGGCCCGTCCATCGACGATGATGGCAAGTTTCCCACCAGGAGGCAGAACACGGTTGATTTCGTTCAGTGTGCGCTCCAGTGGTAGCATGGTTGCCAACCCCATGTGGATGACAATACGATCGATCGAGCCGGAGCCGAACGGCAGATTCTGAGATTGTGCGCAGATCAGTTTGACTGCGGTGTCACCCAGACGTTGCTTTGCGCGGGCGATCTGCTCGGGTACGAAATCAACACCGTGCAGGTTTTCTTGCGGAGATCCAAGTTCGACAAGGATCTGCAACAGCCGTCCAGAACCGCAACCAAGGTCCAGGATCACCGGCGGCTTTCCCGAGTTTGTCGGTTGCAGTGCAATTGAACTCAGAAGCATGTAACTGCTCGGCCCGAGGGTTGAGGGCACTTCGGGAAACGATCCGTCAAACATCTTGTGGAAATGATAGACAAGATCCCGGGTTGTGGCAGAACCACTCCTGTCCGGACCGGCGGTGTCGGCTGGGCCATTCATATGCTTTACGGGCTCCTGAAAGTGAAACGATGCAACCGTTCAATAAATCTTTCGCTGTCGTGCAGTCCAATAGCCTGTCCGAGTTCAGTGGCGGTTTGATCCAGTCCCAAGCCTGCCTGACGGCAATATCGCTCCAGCACCGCCCGGTCGTCACCCTCACAAGGGCGCAGGCCGTCGCTTTGATCGCAGGCCACCGCTTGGCCAAGGACGGTGTCCAAACGCCCCTCTAACCGCAAGGCGTCAACAACTTCGTTTGCTCGGCCACCAGCTTGGGCAAGCGCGAATGAATCCGCGCCCGGAAACAACCTGTGGCCGTGCAGCCGGTAAAAGTCTGCCAACACGCTGATGGTTATGCGCGTATCGCCATCACGCGCCAGACAGGTATCCTGTTCCACGAGCCGGTCGAACTTGCTGGTCCGGTTAAACCGGAAATCCGGTGTGTCTACACCAGTGGCCGGGCCTTGGGCCATTCGTTCCAGCATTTCCAGAGCATCGCGCCGTTTCTGATCCACCCGTTCGCAGCGTTCCAGCGCTTTCAGCTCGCTGGCGGACAGTCCCAGTTTTTTCCCATCGGCCAGAAGCCTGTCAAAGCTTCTTTCCCAATAAGGTGTCGCCGCGCAGGCCTCCAACAGGGCTATGGCACTTTCTTTCGAAAGCTCGATGTTGCGAACCGCAAGATCAAGGGTGGCACGGATATTGACCATCGCTTCGCTCAGGGGGTGGTGGCCGATCTCGAAAGGTGAATGGATGACCGCGACCTCGTCATCGGCCTCCAGGAATCCGCTCCGGTACCACTGATAGATGCGCCCGACACCAACCATGCCGAACGCGTCCAACTCGGCGGCGCGCAGCGCGCCCATGCTGGCTGCCCCCACAACCGGAATGCCTTTGTCCAGCGCGTATAGGATCTCCTTGTGCCAGACGGCAGGCACGAGTTGAAAATATCCGTCGATGATTCCGATGGCCCGGGGGTTTTCATTCGCAACCGAGATTATGTCGCCCTGCGAGACAGGCGGCAGGAAATGCGCATCAAGGGCTCGCCTGGCTTCTTGGCGGGAAAGTGTAGGTCCCAAAAAGACGACAATGTCGTTCATGCCAGGTACCCCATGCGCCGCTTGTCGTACATCCCGGCCATGGACAGGTTCAACCGTTCAAGAAAGCCGTCGACCCTTTTGCCTCTTGGCGCCTGGTTCCCAATCGTCGGTTCGACCAGTCCCGGAATGATGACTTTGACAACCGGAATGCCGATCCTGGTCAAAGTGAGGTCAACCGATACGACCTGGTCAAAGCCCTGACGTGCGAGCATTTCAAGCATTGTCTCTAGGTCGAAAGACACGGCGTCGCTTGCCCAGCTTGGCGAGTGGCGAAAATCAATCATCGGGCCTTTGCCTTCCAGCCAGGAAAGCCAGCCACGGCGATTGCGGGCCGTTTGGATGCTGGCGTAATCGTCGCGAAACAAATCGTCGCGCGCCCCAGCGATATAGGTCAGCCGGGATTGGACAGCTTCGGTGATTGCGCGTGAGAGGGCAATCCCTCGGTCAGGATGGCATCCATATCCTTGGAATGTGCCAATCGGCGCGCCGGGAAACTTACCGCCGTGGCTGTCCGAAATCGCACATCCGAAAGAAGGTATCGGCAAGTCGCTAAGTTGGACCCATACATGCAAGTCAATTTCGGCGCTTGTGATCTGCTCCATCAACCATAGGCACAGGGGATCGTCTATCGTATCGGGATCGACCAGGGCCGGTTCGCCGCCGAACCGACCGCTTGCGGCCTGATGCAGACATGTCGCGTCGCGCTCGACGACTTCGCAGACAGCGTGAAGAATTGCTTCTTCATTTGTGTTTCCCGCGCCAAGCCCGTTGGAACTGGTCAGAAAGATTCCATCCGTCGGGGCATCGCGACGCAAATCACAGCTGACAAGATCGCGGGGCACGTGGACGAGGCGGTCATTGATCAGGTTATGGCCTTGGACCCAGTGGATCGGTATGCCCGACAATCCCCGGGCCTCGCCCCGAAGAAGGGACAGGTCGCGCGGGTCGACCGCGTTGCCACGTCCTATTCGTGTGAAACTGGTTCTTTCAACGTCACCAAGTGTTCTTTCGGCATGAAAGAGCTCTATCGCCTCCATCGCTGCGGAAACCCGTGCCTGTGGTAACCCGACCCCTTTTCCCTGGGAAACAGATAAAGATCGGGCATTCGGACGGATCGCATTGCAAACAGGAATCCCAATGCAATCCAGGCCGGTGACATCCGCGACCCGAGTTATTCCAATGTCCGGGAATAGTGGCTTAATGCGCGCCCACGTATCTGTGGGATCGGCCGTTCGATGTGTGCCAGACAAAAAGCACTTTTTAACAGAAGACACGTTACGCGCGGTTGGCATGAAGAAACTATACTCCCATTATTCGGAGAGAGGGAAGATCTTAGGTTTCAGATAACTATCCCGATTTGAGTTTCCATTTCTCTCTCAGATGGAGAGGTCCAGGCATGAAAAGACGCAGTACCGCCAAGCACGCAAAGGAAGTGCGCATTCATACCCGGAGTGCGGCTGCTTCCGAACAGGTCAGATGGCGCGCACCTTTCACGCATGATCAGCTTGCCACATTTGAGCGGCAGGTTCGAGGTAGGGTGGTGGTTCCGAGTGACCCTGACTATGAGATAGCCCGCCAGGTCTTTTACCGGCAATTCCAGTGCTTTCCCGAAATCATTGTCTATTGCGAGTGTTCCAGCGACGTTCGGAACTGCCTCGCCTTTGCCGCAACACACGATCTGAAACCTGTTTGCCGGTCGAGTGGTCACAGTTCGGCAGGTTTCTCGATCAACAACAGCATGGTCATTGACCTAAGCCAGATCAATTCAGTGTGGGTCGACCGGGTGATGCGGCGCGCAATTGTCGGCGGCGGAACGTCCTTTCACCGTCTTAACGCAGTGCTGTCCGATTTCGGCCTGCACGTGCCCGGTGGCGGCTGTGACGATGTCTGCGTCGGCGGGTATATGCAGGGCGGCGGATACGGGTTCACCTCGCGCGAGTTCGGGATGAATTGCGACAATGTCATGCAGTTCGAAATGATGTTGTGGAACGGTGGCATCGTCGTCGCTGATGAAACGACCAATTCCGATCTCTATTGGTGCGTTCGCGGCGGAATGGGGAGCAATTTCGGCGTCCTTCTCAGTATCACGTACCAGCTTCACGACGTGGGGGAGATGTACGGTTTCGGGCTGAGCTGGGACACCGCCGATGCCCCGGCAGCGCTGGTGATGTTACAGCAAGACTACATAGTTGGCCCGGCGCTTGAAAAACTGGGTTACCAGTGTGCGGTGATGATCGCCGATACGCGGCCGCGGTTTTACATGCGAGGCCTTTACAATGGTGATCAACGAAGCTGCGCGGAGATGATCGAGCCTTTGCGTGACCTACCCGGTACACATTTGGATATCCAAATGACCGGGCGCTATGTCGAGTTGAATCACAGGTTACTGGACGAGCCGGTGCCGATCCCGTCCGCTCCCGACTATGTGTTCGAAGAAAAACAGTCTGGCTACATCGACAAGACGCTCGACGCGAAGGACTGGAAGGCGATGCTTGACTTCATGGCGACCTGTCCGAACCCCTGGAACGATATCGGCATGGAGCCATATGGCGGGGCGATCGCACGAAGCGATGATCCGAATTCCTTTGTTCATCGCGATGCCTATATGAACTTTTTCCTGGAAGTCTTCTGGTTCAGGCAGGAGGATTATCAAACGAACATCGACTGGCTGAACGATTTCATGGAGTTGATGGCGCCGTTCATGAATGGCCAATCCTACCAGAATTATCCCCGGCCGGGTTTCAAGGATGCCGAGAACGCCTACTGGGGCGATTACCTGGGTACGCTTGCGCAGGTGAAATCCAAGTACAACCCATTCGACTGGTTTGCCAATCCACAGCATATTCAGCCTCCAATGACCGAGCCACCGGGCGCACCTCCGCCAAAGGGGCCCAAATTTCCGGACACGCCGATTGTCTATTCACAAGCGCCGCTACCATAGAAGAAATGTTCGGAGGCCTCACCAACAGCCTCTGGTTCGGATTGTACCGGGTCTAGAAGAGAGAGCCGACCCTCGACCTGATCGCTTCGCACTGGAGGACGGCGAAGCTGGGTGTTATGGGTTCTAAAACCTCGTTTGGGAGACACACAAATGACCATCACCCGTATCGGCACCGGCCAACGCATGAGCAAGATCGTCAAGCATAACGGCACCGCCTATCTGTGCGGGCAGGTGGGCGATGGCGCAACCGTGGCCGACCAGACCCGCGATTGCCTGTCACGTGTCGATGCCCTGCTGGCCGAAGCCGGCTCGGACCGGACACGCATACTGCAAGCCATCGTCTGGCTTGCCGACATGGGTGATTTCGCCGAGATGAACGCGGTCTGGGATGCCTGGGTGCCCGAAGGGCACGCCCCCGCGCGGGCCTGCGGCGAGGCGCGCCTGGCGCGCGATACGCTCAAGGTCGAGGTTATCGTCACCGCTGCCTGCGACTGACCTTGGTCGGCGTCGGGTCAGATCAGATAGCGCTGCTTGCGCGTTTGGCTTGGCCCTTCGCCGAAGCGGGCCGCATACTGGGCTGAAAACCGGCCCAGATGTGCAAAACCGGCGGCCCCCGCGATGCTGGCGATTGTGGTTTGTGGCGGGCTTTCCAACAACAGATAGCGCGCGTAATTCAGGCGCAGCAGCCGCAGATAGGCGAGCGGCGTCATCTCCAGCAACTGGCTGAAGCCGAGTTGCAGGTTTCGGGGCGAGGTTCCGGCCGCCGCCGCGATATCGCTCAATGTCAGCGGGTCGGCCAGATGCGCCTGCATGTATTCACGGGCGCGCCGAACATGCGGCGTCAGCGAGCTGGTTTCGGGGCGTTCCAGCAGGGGTGAGATCGAACTCGGTTGAGCCTGAAGGAACCCTATGATCAACTCGTCTTCGACCAGAGTGCGGCTCAGCGCCTGATCGGGGTCCAGCAACCCACCGTGATCCACCGCCGAGACCGCGCGCCGGAACAGCCCCAGCCAGCGCTGCATTTCGGGGCGGGTACGGTCGATGCTGGGATCAAAGCGAACCGGAGCCTGAAGGCTGTTTCCGGTCAATGCCTCTGCCACCGAGTTCAGCCGCGCCTTGTCTATCTGGAGGAGCACCTGTTCGCAGCCCTCCTTCCACCGCATCCGGGTATGCCGGTCGGGGTTGAGCACAGAGGCGGTTGCGGGGCCGGTCTCAACTTCGCTGGTGCCATTGCGGATCAGCGCGTTGCCCCGGATCGGAACCTGTATCAGATAGAACGATCCAAGCTCACCGGGTTCGATCGTGACGTCGGCGCCGTAACGGATGTAGTTGTAGAACAGCCCGTTGCCGCCCGCCCGGTGCTGGCAGGCATCGAGCCGGTCGGCGCGTGATTCTCTTTCAAGGCGATGCCCGCAAAAATTCCGGGCCACCAGCGCGCGCGCCTCGTCCAGTTCCCGTGTTTGGAACTGTCTGAACCGCAGTAGAGGCGTTTTTTCCGGTTTGCTGAGCATGTGAACAGCATGACTCGGGGAAACCGAAACACAAAGTGTTTCCACTTTCCGACCCGTAAAGATGCGCGGAAAATTTCGCTTTTCGGATATTCGGGGGCCGCGCCGCTTCATAGCGTTTCCCAAAATACCTCGCAAAAAGGAGAACAGGGAAATGGAAACAACTGCCGGAGTGACATCCGCCAAGGCCGGGCTGGAGGGGTTGGCCTGGAACGTGGTGGGTCAGACCTACACGCCAAAGCTGCACAGCGACAACGTGTTCATGTGGCATGCCGCGGTCCCGGCTGACACGTTTGTGCCGCCACATGTGCATCCGACGCAGGATGAATGGATCCTGGTGCTGGACGGTGAACTGGAAGTGGATTTTGGCTTCGAGACCGGAAATGTGACCGCGAACAAAGCCGGTCCCGGTGACGTTGTGCGGATGCCCAGAGGGGTCGCGCATGGCGTCTTCAACCGCTCGGGCAAGGATGCGACCTGCGTCTTTGGCGTGGCACCGTCGCGCAAGCTCTTCGATCTGTTCAAGGCGCTCGATGGGGTGACTGACCCGGCGGAACTGGTGCGGCTTTCAGCGCTGCACGAGGTTGATTTCCTGCCGCCGCCCGACGCCCAGTAAGCAGGAGACAGACCCATGGTAAAACGAAAGAACGTCGCCGTCATCGGCGGCGGGGTGTCGGGTCTTGCCGCGGCAAAGGCGTTCGATGAACGCGGGCATCGTGTTTTCGGGTTCGAACGGACCCATGATTTCGGCGGGGTATGGGAGCTGTCGCGCTCTTACCCCGATGTCCAGACCCAAAGCCCCAAGGATCTGTATTGCTACACTGACCTGCCGATGCCGGAGGATTATCCGGAATGGCCCAAGGGGCCACAGGTGCACGCCTATCTGCATAGCTATGCCCGAAAGCATGACCTGACCCGGCTGTTTCAGCTCAATACCAACATCCTGTCGATGGACCGCAGGGCCGATGGCAAATCGGGCTGGACCCTCACCATCGAGGCGGCAGGTCAGGTGCGGCAACAGGATTTCGACTTTGTCGCGATCTGCACCGGGCAGTTTTCCGACAAGAACATCATCTCCCATCCGGGGCAGGACGAGTTCGTGGCCGAGGGCGGGCAGGTGATGCACTCGTCGGAGTACACCGACAGCAATCTCGCACGGGGCAAGCATGTGGTGGTTCTGGGTGGGTCGAAATCGGCCACCGACCTTGTCGTGAACGCGGCCCGCAACGGCGCGAAATCAGTGACCTTTGTCTATCGCGAACCGGTCTGGCGGGTGCCCTACTTCGTGGGCGGGATCAATTTCAAACGGCTACTCTACATACGGGCGCAGGAGCAGCAGTTCAACCAATGGGGCAAGTCTCCGCTGCAACGGGTGATCGCCGCCGTTCTGAAACCGCTGGTCTGGCTGAACTTCCGCGGGCTGGAGATGATGCTGAAGGCCCAGTTGGGGCTGAAGAAATGGAACATGGTCCCCGATGTGCCGATCGAAAAGGACGTCTCGTGCTCAATCCCGATCGTCACGCCTGGCCTGTTCGAAGGGTTCAAGGACGGCTCGATCCGCCCCATACAGGGCACATACGACCATTATGAAAAGGGCCATGTGGTGTTGACTACGGGCGACCGGGTACCTTGTGATCTGTCGGTTCTGGCTGTGGGTTGGAAGCTGGGTATCCCCTATCTGGCGCAGGAGTACCTTGACAAGCTGATCGAGGCGGACGGCCAATACCGCGTCTATCGTCTGTCGGTAAATCCGGATGTGCCGGATATGGGATTTGTCGGGTTCAACTCGTCTTTCTGTACGATCCTGTCGGCCGAGATGATCGCCAACTGGCTGGTGCGCTATGCGGACGGGCAATTGGCGAACCAGCCCACGGCCCGGCAGATGAACGACAACATCGAGATGATGCTGAACTGGAAACGCAAAGAACGTCCGGCTGCGCAGGTCTATGGCGGGCTCTGCTCGGCACCGTTCCACTTCAAACATTTCGACGAGCTGCTGGCCGATATGGGGGCCAAGGTCCGCAAACGGGCAAATCCGCTGGCCGAGCAGTTCTCGTATCCCAACGCACAGGCTTTTGGGCGTTTCCTGGCGTCAACGCCGCAGTATCAGGCGGGATGAGCGTCGCGCGGGCAACCCATTGGGTTTGCCCGCGCAAAAGTGACTTACATCTGCCGAAAATGGCATGTTATCCTGACCCGGAACCTAGCAGGAGGCAGTGCAGATGGCATTGACAGTTAAGGACATGATGGCGGCGGCAAACGCGGCTGTGCCGCGTATCGACAGCGCGCGGGCAGAAGATCTGGTTGCGAAAGGCGCACTTTTACTCGATATCCGCGATGCGCCGGAACTGCAAAAGACGGGGCGCGCCGCGGGCTCGCATCACATTCCGCGTGGCATGCTGGAGTTTCGGGCCGATCCAGAAACTCCGTTCCACGACCCTGAACTGCGCAAGGATCGGGTGATCGTTCTGCACTGCGCCTCCGGCGGGCGGGCGGCGCTGGCGGGCAAGCTACTCAAGGATATGGGCTATGCCGAGGTCTACAATCTGGGCGGTTTCTCCGACTGGGAAGGCGCGCGGGTCGAGCCGGTCGATCCCGGAATGTGATCGAGATCAAGGAAATCACATTCGAATCTTAAGATATCACTGCCGGACGCGCCTGATTTTCTGGAGTACCGGCCATGATGCGCCTTGCCTCGATTCTGTTTAGCCTGATCTCGACCGCTCTGGCGGGCACAGCCGTTATTGCGGTGCTGACCGCCGGGCTGGTTTCGCTCAACGCGATCCTGTTGGCGGCCGCTGCGGGATTTGTCGTTGCGGCGCCCGTCAGTTGGTGGGTGGCCCGGCGGCTCTACGACCAGGAGGTCTGACTGCTGGCAGGGCACAAGTGGGACCGGCCCACCGGATTCCCGGGAGTGTTTCTTAGCAGAAAGAAGAAAATAGCGCTTTGAAAACCGCGCTCAGGCGTTCAGGAAGGTGCGCACGGCGGCTTCGAACTCGCGCGGTTTGTCCGCATGCAGCCAATGGCCGGCACCCGGTATCTTGGCAAAGCGGGCAGCGGGGAAGAGCGCACGTATACGGTCGCGATGCTCGGGGCGGACATAGTCGGACTCGGCTCCGGCTAGGAACAGGGCGGGTCCCGCCCAATGTCCTGACCGCTCGGGAAACGACATGATCGCGGGCATGTTCGCGGCCAGCGCGTCGAGGTTCAGCCGCCAGCGTTTGCCGGACAGGTCGAGCGACTGGGTAAAGAAGCTCTGCAACGCCTTTTCGACACCCTGTTCGGCCAGCATATCTTCGGCGTCCGAGCGGCGCTCGACCCGGGACAGGTCAACGGCACGCATTGCCGCGATGAACGGCAGCTGGGTGTGCGAATAGGGGACCGGCGCGATATCGGCCACCACGAGGCGGCGCACCACCTCGCCGTGGTTCAACGCCAGCATCATAACGGTCTTGCCGCCCATAGAATGGCCGATCACATCCGCTTGACCACCATGGTGGGCAATTACCTCGGTCAGGTCCTCGGCCATGCTCGGATAGTCGTGTCGGTCTGACCAGGGGCTGTCGCCATGGTTGCGCATGTCGACGGCGATGACTTGGCGCTGGTCGGCCAGACGCCGCGCGATTACGCCCCAGTTGCGGCCCGAACCATAGAGGCCATGGGCGATGAGCAGGGGAGGGTGTTCGGTTGGTGAGCCGTGGATGATCGTGTTCAGCATAGGGACGTGATATCGCGCCCGCTGTGGCGCGACCAGCCCCATTGAGACCGGCGCACAGAATGTCTAGGGTATCTGCCGGGGGATCCGGCGGATGACAGAACAGAACCAGATTCAGGACCAGATCGCGGTGACGGTGGCCTTGCTTCGCGAGCGTTTGGGCGTGCGTGGCAAGTCGCTGCGTCAGGCGTTGCGCCGGGCCAAGCACAGGCTGCCGCGCCGCATCTATCGCCGCGCCATGGATCTGGCGCGGATTGAGGCCATGGTCGATCATCCGAAACTGCGTCTGACGCTCGACAGCCCACACCTCTTGTCGGCTGCCGGAGAAGTACAGACACATTTGCGCAGCATAGACCTTGCAGATCGGCGCAAGGGATGGTGGCTGGGCATGCTGGGCGGGCTTGCGTTCAACCTGCTCGCTTTTGCTGCATTGTTGCTGGCCTTTCTGGCCTGGCGCAAGATCATATAGAGGCACCGCCCTCTGCGCGACATCCGGCTCAACGCCTCGGGGCGCATCTGTGAAGCGGAGTGAGGGGCCGAGTGTATGCTCTTTGTCTTGCCGAATAAACAACGCCGCCTCCGCGAATAGGCGGAGACGGCGCTGCAGTCAGCCTGTGGTAGACCCGATCAGAGATTCGGGTAGATCGGGAAGCGGGCGCAGAGCGCGGCCACCTCGGCCTTTACCTTTTCTTCAACAACGCTGTTGCCGTCCTCGCCATTGGCGGCCAGCCCATCCACGACCTCGATGATCCAGTCTGCGATCTGGCGGAACTCGGCTTCGCCGAAGCCGCGCGTGGTACCGGCGGGCGAGCCCAAGCGGATGCCACTGGTGATGGTCGGTTTTTCCGGGTCAAACGGTACGCCGTTCTTGTTGCAGGTGATATGGGCGCGCCCCAGCGCCTTTTCGGTGGCATTGCCCTTCACCCCTTTGGGGCGCAGGTCGACCAGCACCACATGGGTGTCGGTGCCATGGGTCACAGTGTCCAGACCGCCCTTGATCAGCTGGTCGCTCAGCGCTTGGGCATTGGTGACTACCTGCTGGATGTAGCTCTTGAACTCGGGCCGCAGCGCTTCGCCAAAGGCCACGGCCTTGGCTGCGATTACGTGCATCAGCGGTCCGCCCTGAATACCGGGGAAGATAGCCGAGTTGATCTTCTTGGCGATGTCCTCGTCATTGGTCAGGATCATGCCGCCGCGCGGGCCGCGCAGGGTCTTGTGCGTGGTGGTGGTGGCCACATGCGCATGTGGGAAGGGCGAGGGATGCTCGCCCGCAGCCACCAGACCGGCGAAATGCGCCATGTCCACGTGCAGATAGGCACCAACCATGTCGGCAATCTGGCGCATGCGGGAAAAGTCGATCTGGCGCGGGATGGCAGACCCGCCAGCGATGATCAGCTTGGGCTGGTGTTCCTTCGCTAGTGCTTCGACCTGATCGTAGTCCAGCATGTTGTCCTGCTTGCGCACGCCGTACTGCACGGCGTTGAACCACTTGCCCGACTGGTTGGGGGCCGCGCCATGGGTCAGGTGGCCGCCAGCGTCCAGCGACATGCCCAGGATGGTATCGCCCGGCTTGATCAGCGCCTGGAACACGCCCTGGTTGGCCTGGCTGCCCGAGTTCGGCTGCACATTGGCAAAGCCGCAGTTGAACAGTTTCTTGGCACGCTCAATGGCCAGGTTCTCGGCGATGTCCACGAACTGGCACCCACCGTAGTAGCGGCGGCCGGGATAGCCCTCGGCATATTTGTTCGTCATCACCGAACCTTGCGCCTCCATCACGGCGGCCGAGACGATGTTCTCGCTGGCGATCAGTTCAATCTCGTCGCGCTGGCGGCCGAGTTCCTGGGTGATCGCGCCGAACAGTTCGGGATCGCGGTCGGACAGGGCTTGGGTAAAGAAACCGGTGTCACGAAGATTGGCGTTCATGGGGGCTCCGCATGGCTGGGGGTCGATTTTTGCGATTTCCTATAGGAAACCGGACGTCCGCAAAAGGCTGTAAAGCGACGAAATGGCCAACTGCGGCGTCAAGTCTGGTCTAGGGCGGAAAGGTATGATTGTTTCGGAACCGAATGCGCAGCACCGGAAACTTGATTTGATGCCCCAGAGAATCGCCTTTTTGGCCAGCGATGCCCCGGTGGCCCAAACCGCCCGTGCCACGTTAGTGGGCCGATACGGAAATGTCGCCCCCCGGGATGCCGAGGTCATTGTCGCGTTGGGTGGGGACGGGTACATGCTGCGCACTCTGCACGGTACGCAACATCTGGATGTCCCGGTCTATGGTATGAATCGTGGCACCATCGGGTTCCTGATGAACGAGTATTCTGAAACCGATCTGATGGACCGGCTTGCCGCAGCCGAAGAAGAGATCATCAACCCGCTTTCGATGACCGCGATGGATCAGTCAGGCCAGATTCACAAGGCGCTGGCGATCAACGAGGTTTCGCTGCTGCGCGCAGGGCCGCAGGCGGCGAAGCTAAAGATCACGGTGGATGGGCGATTGCGCCTGGCGGAACTAGTTTGCGATGGTGCGCTCCTGTCCACACCTGCTGGCTCGACTGCGTACAACTACTCTGCGCATGGGCCTATTCTGCCGATCGGCTCGGATGTCCTTGCCCTTACGGCAATTGCCGCGTTCCGGCCTCGCCGGTGGCGTGGTGCGCTGTTGCCCAAGACTGCCAAGGTTCGATTCGACGTGGTTGATGCCGACAAGCGCCCGGTCATGGCGGATGCCGATTCAACCTCGATTCCCGATATCGACTGGGTGGAGATCCGTTCTGAGCCTACGATCCGGCACCGCATCCTCTTCGATCCCGGCCACGGGCTGGAAGAGCGGTTGATTTCCGAGCAGTTCACCTGATTTCCAGTTGTTTACGATTTTTTGCCGTTCTGTGACCAATATCACAGGCACATAAGGTTTTGTCTGTCAGTGTCGCAGGTGTCGGCGCACTTTGTAGGGTGGAGGTGAGTGGCCACCTTACTTGGTTTTTCGGGACGAGTGTGCATGTTTCGCGGGCGGGCGCAGGAACTGACTTGCGTCCGCAGCCAGGCCGCCGATGGGTGTATTCTAGAACTATATGACCCCGGGGTAACTCGCTAGTTCACCCGGGGTCAATTACGTTGAATTGGTACGGCAAGCGAAGCGAGTATTCTGTTTTTCGAGCTTTCTGTGCCATTCGTCTGAAAGAATCGCTTGCGCCTGTTACGTTCGGCCTTCTGACACGATGATCAGGGGGCGGAATACCTCACCGCCAACTGCCGTCATTGGGTGCTTGAGAACCCCGGCATATCCGGCCGCTCCGGACGGGGTGGTTGGAATACCTAGTTCGGTGACCGCATCGGCTGCGGCTGCGCCTTCCGCTTCGGAGAGTGCAAAATAAGTGACCCCGGCCGCCTCAAGCGCGGCCCAAGCGACGATGGAGGGCTCTTTGCAGTCAAGTCGCCCCATGTCGGATTCTGGGCCGTCGGCGCGGGCCGGGTGACCGGCGCGATGGCTGGTCTGCAAGCAGGCAGCGAATTCAGGTTCGACGACGATCAACTCGGGCTGTTGCGACCAGTTCAGACGGATCATGTACGCCATGGCGGCGGCCAGCCCGCCGACACCCGCCTGAAGAAAGACATGGGTCGGCCACTGGCCGGAGGCTTCGAAGCTTTCGCGCAGCTCTTCGGCGATGACGCAGTACCCTTCCATCACCCATTTCGGGATTTCTGTATACCCCGGCCAGGTGCCATCGGCGAGCAGGACGGCGCCGGAGCTTTCGGCATCGGCGACGGCGGCGGCGACACTTTCATCATAGACCTTGCCCGAGCGGACCACCTCAGCCCTCAAGGCGCGCAGACGATCCGCAAAACCGCCGGGCACCGTGGCCGCAAGATGGATACGCGCCTTGGCGCCCATCGCGGCCGCACCTGCGGCAACGCCCATTCCGTGATTGCCCGCGCTGGCGCAGACAAAGGTGAACTCTGCCGCGAAGGCACGCACATCGTCATCTTGATAGCGCGCGGGCGTCAGTGTCTCGCCGGTTTGCCGGTGCCAGGCGGCGTCCAATATGCGCGCAACGGCATAGGGCGCGCCCAGGGCCTTGAACGCTCCCAGACCCATCCGACCGGTTTCGTCCTTGGCAAGGACCGTAATGCTATCCCGTCCGGTCAATTGGTGCAGGGGCGAGACGGTATAAGACGCCTGAGTTCTGAAAAACCGCAAGGCGCGCGCGAAATCGGGGGTGAAGTCGAGGGATTGTGCGTGTGTCATGATCGGCAAATTACAGAAGGTTTGCGAGCCGATGTGTTCATATCTGGCCGGAAGACCGATAATATTTCTCGACATCCCGACCCATAGCGTAAGGATTCGACATGTCCCTGGTTCTCGATGACGCTGACCTGACGGTTCTGCGCGTGTTGCAGAAAGACAGCCGTGCCGGGCTGGAGCAGCTGGCCTATGAATGCGGCCTGTCGGTCCCCTCGGTTCAGCGCCGGCTCAAGCGGATGCGCGATGCAAAACTGATCCAGAGGGAAGTCGCGGTGCTCGACCCGTCGCAGTTCGACTGTCGCATGACATTTGTCGTTCTGGTCGAACTGGAACGGGAATCGCTGCAACAACTGGATCTGTTCCGTAAACGGGCCAAGGCCGAACCGCAGGTGCAGCAATGCTACTATGTGACGGGCGAGGCGGATTTCATTCTGATCTGTACCGCCCGCGACATGCAGGACTTCGAGGCGCTGACGCACCGGCTGTTCTTTGAGAATTCGAATGTCAGGCGGTTCCGGACATCTGTGGCGATGGAGCGGACAAAGGTCGGGCTGGAACTGCCGATCTGAGCAGCGCCCGGAAAGAGCTATCGAAACCGGTCGGCAAACCGCCCGTTCGCGAAAATCTTTTTGCCGCAGTGACCGCCCGGTGATGCCTAACCCGCAATCGATTGCGCTATGAATGGTGCAACTGGCCGGAAGGGACCTGGATGGGCGATTTTGAATCTCGGATGATGCTGCTTCGGCGCGACCTGCATCGGCATCCCGAGCTTGGGTTTCGGGAAGATCGTACAAAACGGGTCGTCGCCGCGTTCCTGCGCGACATCGGACTGGAGGTGCACGAAGGGGTGGGTGTTGTCGGGGTTCTGAGGAATGGCACCGGCAATCGTGCGATTGCGCTGCGCGCGGATATGGATGCGCTTCCGATCACCGAGACCTCGGCGCATGACTATGCCTCCGAGACCTCAGATGTGATGCATGCCTGTGGCCATGACGGCCACACGACCATGCTGCTCGGCGCCGCCGAGCGGCTGGTGGCCTCGCCGGATTTCGACGGCACTGTGGTCTTCCTGTTTCAACCGAACGAAGAACACGGGCTGGGTGCACGCGCCATGCTGGACGAGGGCGTACTGGATCGGTTCCCGGTGGAAGAGGTCTATGCCATCCACAACCTGCCCGGAGCACCGGTGGGGCAGGTGTCGACCCGTGCCGGGATCATCTGCAACAGCGAGACCTTGTTCGAGATCGAGATCAAGGGGCAGGGCGGCCATGCCTCGATGCCCCAGACCGGTGTCGATGCCATCACCGTCGGCGCCGAGATCGTGACCGCGCTTCAGACGATTGTCTCGCGCAAGATGGCCCCGGGTGCTGGGGTAGTGGTTTCCGTCACCGAGTTCCTGACCGACGGTCTGCGCAATGTGCTGCCGGGCAAGGCCACGCTAAAAGGTGATTTCCGGTCCCGGTCGCCGGAGGATCGGGGCACCGTGGAGCATCTCATGCGACAGATGGCACAGGGCGTCGCGGCAGCACATGGCATTTCCGCCGCTGTGGCTTTCGATACGCAGTTTGTCGAAACGATCAACGCCCCCGTCCCGGTCGAAGCTGTCTACAGGGCGGCCGAGGCCGCTGGCTGCGATCTGGTTCGCGACCGCGCGCCGATGAGTTTTTCCGAGGATTTCGCGCAATTTTCGGCCAAGGTGCCGGGGTGTTTCCTGCTGCTTGGTAATGGTGAAGAGGGCGCGCACGGCCAGCCGCTCCATTCCTCGAACTACGATTTCAACGATGCGCTGTTGCCAATTGGCGCAGAATTCTGGGTCAGGCTGGTTCAGGACCGGCTGCCTTGCCGACAGGAGCACGAATGACCACGATACCCGAAAGAGGTTTCCCCGAGGCCGAATTTGCGACGCGCACCGCCAAGGCGCAGGCAGCCATGGCCCGGGACGGGTTGGCGGGTCTGTTGCTGACTACGGAACCCGAGATGCGCTATTTCAGCGGGTTTCACACGCTGTTCTGGCAAAGCCCGACACGTCCCTGGTTCCTGTTCGTGCCCGCCACGGGCAAGCCGGTGGCGGTCATCCCCGAGATCGGAGCCGAACTGATGCGCGCAACCTGGATCGAGGATATCCGGACCTGGAGCGCGCCGGCACCTGACGATGACGGGATCAGCCTGCTGACCGAATTGCTTGCACCTCATGCGTCGCGCAGGGAAGTCGTTGGTTTGTTGAAAGGGCACGAAACCCATCTGCGTATGCCGCTCAATGATTACGAACGGCTGCTGGCCGGGCTTGCCGGGCTGCGGATCGCGGATGCGACTGGTCTGATCCGGGATCTGCGCATGGTGAAGTCCGAGAGAGAGGTCGAAAAGATTGGTTATGCCTCCGCAATAGCCTCGCGCAGCTTTGCCCGATTGCCCGAGATGGCGTATCAGGGGCAGCCGCTGGAGGATGTGTTTCGGACCTTCCGCCGCGAGATGCTGAGGCAGGGGGCTGATGACATTCCTTATCTGGTGGGTGGTGCCGATCAAGGCGGATATCACGACGTGATCTCGCCTCCCTCGCGCCGTCCGCTGGCGCGGGGCGATATCCTGATGCTCGATACCGGGTCGACCTGGGATGGATATTTTTGCGATTTCGACCGCAACTGGGCCATAGGCAGTGCCGACGACGCCTCTCGTCGGGCCTATGACGTGCTCTGGCGCGCGACCGAGGCCGGTTTGGCCACGGCACGCCCCGGAGCGACATGCCGAGATATTTTCAAGGCAATGCAGGGTGTTATCGCCGAGGTGGACAGCCGGGGTGGCGATGTCGGGAGGCTTGGGCACGGCCTGGGCATGCAACTGACCGAATGGCCGTCACATGCCGCTTGGGATACAACCGAAATCGTGGAAAACATGGTGCTGACGCTGGAACCATCGCTCAGCTATGGGGACGGGCGGATCATGGTGCATGAGGAAAACATCGTGGTGCGCAAGGGCGGGGCGCAACTTCTGACGGAACGGGCCGCGCCCGAGCTTCCCATCATCTAAGAGGTTGTAATGAAAATAGATTTCACCACTGACGAGGGGATCGGCACGCGGGCGACATTGGGTGTTATCGTGCTCGAGACCGACGAAACGCTGGAGCCTGAGTTTGCGCGAATGATGGATTTGGCCGGGGTCGCGCTCTATCACAGCCGCATCCCGATGGTGCCCGAGATCCGGCCCGATACTCTGGCGCGGATGGAGCAAGATTTGCCCGCTTCGGCCCGGCTGATGCCATCGTC
Organism: Ruegeria marisflavi; assembly: GCF_025673445.1. Taxonomy (NCBI): domain Bacteria; kingdom Pseudomonadati; phylum Pseudomonadota; class Alphaproteobacteria; order Rhodobacterales; family Roseobacteraceae; genus Ruegeria; species Ruegeria marisflavi. Next base: position 147,747 of record NZ_JAOVQN010000007.1, on the reverse strand, counting down.
GCTGCGCTTCGATGCCATCGGGTTCGGCTGCACCTCGGCCTCGACCGTGATCGGTTCGGCGAATGTGGCCCGTGCGATCGAGAGCGTATGCGCCGGAGCGCGGGTGACCGATCCGCTGGCCGCGATCATCGCGGCATGTCGGCATCTTGGGGTAAAAAAACTGGGTTTTGTAACGCCTTACATTCCCGAAGTTTCGGCCGGGATGCGTGGAAAACTGGAAGAGGCCGGGTTCGAGATCGCCGGTTTCGGTTCGTTCGAGGAAGGTGACGACCGGGTGGTGGCGCGGATTTCCGAGGCGTCGATTGCCGCAGCGGTCGAACGGGTTGCGGGGCAGGCGCCTTGCGATGCGGTTGTCGTATCCTGCACCAATCTGCGGTGCCTGAATGTCATTCCCGCCGTCGAAAAACGTATCGGTGTGCCGGTGGTGTCAAGCAACCTTGCCCTTGGTTGGCACATGCTGCACCTCGCGGGTATACGGGACAGCAGGCCGGAATTGGGCCGGTTGTTCAGTTAGAGCCGCCGACCAAAAACGGAACCAAATCAAACATGGCTGCCTTTCAATCAGGCCGGGCGCCACCGATCTGAGACCAGGCGGCCCACGATGCGGGCTGCCACCACGACAACGCCAAGGGTTGCCAAGATCCCCGATCAGAGCCCCAAATTGACCGTTTTGTACGTGCCTTTGGCCCCGGATTGACCGTTTTGTACGCCGTCGCGGAGCGTTTTCCGTGCTCCCTGACAGGTGAGAATGGCGGGCATTACCCCGCCCCCCACTTGTCAGGGCCGGACCCTCACCCCAGCAGGTCGAACACGTCGCCACCGATTTGCAGGTTGATCGAGGACTGCCCTTGCCCATCGACCAATGCCCACATGATCTGTCCGGTGGGCCGGTAGATCACAAAGGCCTCTTGCACCGCGTCATCCCCGGCGCGCTCGCCCTCGGCGCTGGCGGTATGGGCGAAGTTGACCTGGAAGTCGGCGCGGGTAGCGGCAGCATTGCCGAACAGCAGCACGTCGCCCTCGGCGGCATTATAGTCCTGCACCCAGTCAGAGCCATGATCAAAGATGCCCAGGTGATAGAACTTGTCCGCGCCGCTGCCGCCATTGATCCGATCATGCCCGAACCCCCCATTGACGAAGTCATTGCCCGCACCGCCGAACACCAGGTCGGAGAAGGCCGAGCCGGTGATGACGTCGTCACCGTCTTGGCCCTGGATCTCGTCGACCCCAAAACCCCCCGCGATGGTGTCGTTGCCGCCCTGGCCGAAGATCAGGTCATTGCCGGAGCCTGCGTCGACGCTGTCGTTGCCTTCGCCGCCAAAGATCACGTCGCGTAGATCCGAGGCCGTGTCGCCACCAAGGATGAGGTCGTCACCGTCGCCGCCATTGAGCGTGTCGGCGCCATCGCCGCCCCGCAGCGTGTCGTTGCCGCCAAAGCCGCGCAGAACGTCATTATCGCCCAGGCCCGAGAGGTCATCATCGCCCTCGCCCCCTTCGAGCGTGTCAGGGGCAGGGGTGCCGACAAGGGTCAGCGACCCGCTGGTCACCGGCACGGTGGCCGCGCTGGTGACGCTTTCGTTGGTGCCTAAGTTGTCGGTGTAGCTGTAGCGCACCGAGATCTGGGTGCCGATGTCGGCAGCCACCAGGGTATAAGTCTCGCCCGTCGCACCAGCGATAGGCGTGCCGTCACGCAGCCATTGGCCTGTCTCTGTCGATGTGTCTATGCCGTCGGCATCCGACACGCCGTCGGAGTTGGCGGTCAGGGTTTCCCCAACTTGCGGGGTGCCCGAGATCGTCACAGCCCCGGTGGGCTCGGAATTGCCCGCCACCCCGGTCAAGGTCATGGTCGATCCATCGCCCAGGGTCATGACACGGTGGCCGCTGCCATTGGTCGAGAAGGTGACTGCATCCCGTTCGGCTGAGGACAACAGCGAGAAGTCTATGCTGTCCTCGCCCAGGGCGAAGTCGGTCACGACATCGTTGCCCATGCCGGTTTCGACCATGAAGTGATCGGCGCCGCTGCCGCCGGTCAGGCTGTCATTTCCGGCCCCGCCACGCAGGGTATCGTCGCCGCCGCGGCCGTTAAGGTTGTCGACATTACCGCCACCGAAGAGGTTGTTGCCTGCGTCATCGCCCAGCAGGTCGTCGGAATTGTCGGTGCCGATCAGGTGTTCAACGCCGGTGAACGTGTCGCCCGCGGCCTCGCCCGCGTTGGCGCTGTTGTCTTCGAGGTCGACAACCACAAAGCTGCCGCCTGAGTAAGAGACCGTGTCCGATCCTTCGCCGCCGTCAAAATTGTCCGTCCCGCCGTTGCCATGCAACAGGTCATCGCCGGCCATTCCGGACAGGGTGTTATCACCGTTGGTCCCGGTGAGCGTGTCGCCGAAGCCCGTACCCATCAGGTTCTCGATGTTGGAATAGGTATCGCCACGGGCCTCGCCGGTATTGCCTGCGGCATTCGACAGGTCGGCGTTCACTCCGGCGGTCGCCTCGGAGTAATCCGCAGTGTCAGAGCCGGTGCCGCCGTTCAGCCCGTCTTCGCCCGTGCCGCCCCGAAGGGTATCGTCGCCGCCTTCGCCGAACAGGGTGTCGTTGCCGGTACCGCCCTCAATCAGGTTGGCGCTGGAGTTTCCGGTCAGGTTGTCGTCGAAGCCGGACCCCAACAGGTTTTCTATCGAGAGGTAGGTGTCTCCCGCTGCTTCACCTGTGTTCGAGCCGGGGTTAAGGAGAACGACCATCAAACCACTGGTCGCATCGGCATATGAGGCTGTGTCTGTCCCGGCCCCACCGTTCAGCTGGTCGGCGCCCAGACCGCCATTGAGGATATCGTCTTGATCGTCGCCGCGCAGGGTGTCATTGCCGTCACGCCCGATCAGGACATCGTCGCCGTCATCGCCGCGCAGATCGTTGCCGCTGGTGTTGCCCGCGAGCGTATCGGCCAATTTGCTGCCGATCAGTCCGATAATCTCGGAATAGGCATCGCCGGCCGCCTCGCCAGTATTGGCTGTGCGGTCAGCCAAGTCGGCAACGATACCGGTGGTGGCGTTGCGATAGCTGGCGAAGTCGTTGCCGGTGCCCCCGATCAAATTGTCGGCGCCGAGGCCACCATCGAGCGTGTCGTTGCCCTCGCCGCCGTTGAGCAGGTCGTCGCCTTCGTTGCCTTCTAGCAGATCGATACCGGCGTTGCCGGTCAGACTGTCGTTGCCGGAGCCGCCGAATATGTCGTTATTGTTGCTGTCGCCGACCAGCTCGTCGGCAAAGGCCGAGCCACGCAGGTCATAGACGGTGTTGTAGGTGTCGCCTGCCGCATCGCCGGTGTTTGACGAGGGGTTGCTCAGGTCCACGCGCAGGCCGGTCGTCGACGTGGAATACGATGCGACCGCGTTGCCACCGATGCCATCGAGCGCGTCGGCGCCGGCGCCGCCTTCCAGCTCGTTGGTGCCGCTGCCTCCGTAGAGAACATCATCACCGCTATCGCCGAAGATCGTGTCGTTGCCGTCGTCGCCGCGCAGTGTGTCGTCGCCATCATCCCCATGGATGAGGTCCGCATTGCCGCCGCCGCTGATCGAGTCGTTGTCTTCGTTGCCGTTCAGCGTGTCGATCCCGGCAAGCCCCAAGATCGTGTCATTGCCGGCGCCGCCGGATAGCACGTCATTGAACCCGGTACCGTTCAGCGTGTTGTTCGCAGAGTTCCCGGTCTGGACCTCGCCGCCGAAGTCGGTCGACTGAAGCTGACCATCGATGACCCGCATCTGCCAGACACCGGCCACGCCGGTATTGCCGACGAGGGTTTCGAGATCGGCCGCCAGGCCCAGCGGGTCGGTGGCGCTGCCGCCGGTCAGGTAGATCGGCAAGCCGTCATCGGTCGCCGCGCCCATCTGGAAGCCGGAATTGCTGCCCTGCATGTCGAAGAAGCGGAAGATCAGCTCGGCATCTCCATCGCCGAGATCCATGATCTCGAGCTGGAACGTGTTTGGCGTCGTCACGTTGTTCGAGAACCGCCCGATGTTGTTCCAGGTGACCACGACGGAATCGCGATCCGTGTTCGTGTCGAAATAGACACCCGGGTTGGGTCCGGGCGGGAGTGTCCGCGTATCCATGTCATCGTTGAACGGCGCGATGGAGAAGGGGACACCCAACAGGGTGTTGTTTATATAGACCTCCGGTACATCCAGATTGAAGGTCACGCCGCCATTGGTGCCAATGATCATTTCGGTGAATGTCTGGCTGCCAAAGGTGAAACCGGATTCGAAGATCGCCGTGATGTCGAACGGCCCCTCTTCGTTGTCGTCGCCCTGGGCAATCAACGTGCCGCCGAAAGGCAGAAGTGAGTTGTCGCTAACAGTGGTAAAAAGGCTCGGATCGACCATAACTTAACTTTCCCAGGCTATAGAACATTAATTGAAAAGGAATCATTTCTGATCCCGACCTTAACACAAAAACCGAGACCTCGGCAGAGTCGCCGCTCGGTTGGTCATCGGTTGGTACGGGCCAGACGGCGGTGAGGACACGTTTCCCGGCACCCTCGCGTTGTGTTGGCGTTTTCCGGCGCCTCAGCTCTGACCGGCGGTGGTCAGTTCCTGTTCCAGCGCCTTTTCGACGGCGCCGCGTGGTTTGGTATAGCGGGCGAGCAGATCGTAAAGCACCGGCGTGGCCGCCAGCATCAGCACCGCCGACAGGCCCAGCCCGGCGATGATGACGGTGCCGATGGCATTGCGGCTTTCGGCGCCCGCACCAGAGGCGAGGACAAGGGGCAGGGCACCGAGGATGGTGGAGACGACGGTCATCGCGATGGGCCGCAGGCGCAGCACCGAGGCGGTGATGACCGCGTCGCGCACCGGTTTGCCCTCGTCGCGGAGCTGATTGGCGAATTCCACGATCAGGATGCCGTTCTTGGCTACAAGACCTATCAACAGGATGATGCCGATCTGACTGTAGACGTTGAAGGACAGCCCGCCCGCCGACATCGCATAGATCGCCCCCGCCACACCCACCGGGACGGTCAGCAGGATGATGAACGGATGTACGAAGCTTTCGAATTGGGCGGCGAGGACCAGGAACACGATCAGCAGCGCCATGGCGAAAACGGTGACCGCGCCCGCCGAGGTATCCTTGAACGTGCGCGACTGGCCGTCATAGCCCAGCTTGCCGCTGGCCGGGATGATTTCGGCCGCCTTCTGTTCCAGTTGTCCCAGCACGGTTCCAAGGTCGGCGCCCGAGGCCAGCGCGCCGGAGAGCTGGATCGAGGGCAGCCGGTCGAACCGGCGCAGAGATGGGGATGCGGCGTTTTCGGACACGCTGACCAGCGCGCCCAGGGGGACCAGCGTCTTGCCGTCGCCAGAACGCAGGTAGATGTTGTCGATATCCGAGGCGGCGCTGCGGTCGCGCTCCTCGGCCTGGAGCAGCACCGGGTATTCGCGGCCTCGGCTGACAAAGGTGGTGACCTGGCGCGAGGCCAGCATCGACTGCATCGTGGTGGCGATGGCGTCGATCGAGATGCCCAGATCGTCGGCCCGTTCGCGGTCGATGCGGACCTCAAGCTGCGGCAGGTTCTGTTCGAAGTCGATCTCGGGGTTGACCAGCCCCTCAATCTCCTCGGCGCTGGCGAGGAGGGTTGTGGCCCACCCTTTGACGCTGTCGAAATCGGGGCCGCTGACCACGACGCGGACCGGGGTCGAGTTGCCGCGCAGGCCAAGCCCCGCCGGGGTCACAGGGAAGCCACGCGCGATGGTGACCTCGCGCATTTTCGGGGCAAGCGAACTGGCCACATCGGCGGCACTCATGTCGCGGTCTTCCCAGGGGGTCAGGCGGAACACGACAAAGGAGCGGTAGGCGCGGTTGCCCCAGCCGGTAAAGGTAAAGACGGTTTCGACCACGCCCTGATCGCGCAGCGGTTGCAGCAGCGCCTCGACCTGACGCGCCGCCTGGTCGGTGTATTCCACGGTGCTGCCCTGGGGGGCGGTCAGCGGCACGAAACCGACGCCGCGATCCTCGCGCGGGGCCAGCTCGCGCGGGAGGGAGCCGTAAAGCAGCGCGGCGCCGCCGGTTACTGCCGCCGTGAACACCAGGACGACAAGCGGCATGCGCAGCGCGTGCCTGAGGAAGGCGGCATAGGTCCGCTGCACGGCGCCCCGGGGTTCGTCGGGCGCGTCCCTGGCTTCGCCCTTGCTTTTGACCAGGAGTTTCGAGGCCAGCGCCGGGCAGGCGGTGAGGGCGACAAAGGTCGAGATCGCCACGGTGCCGGCCATGACCCAGCCGAACTCGATAAAGAGGCGGCCGACCTGGCCGGGCATGAAGGAGAGCGGCACAAAGACCGCGATCAGCGTGACCGAGGTGGCGATCACCGCAAATGTCACCTGGCGCGAGCCTTTGACGGCGGCCACCAGCGGGGTTTCACCGTTTTCGATCCGCCGCTGGATGTTTTCCAGCACGACGATGGCGTCGTCGACGACAAGGCCGATGGCCAACAGCAGTGCCAGCAGCGTCAGCGTGTTGATCGAGAAGCCCCAGGCCCCGATCAGCACGAAAGCCCCGATCAGCGAGACCGGGATGGTGACCGCAGGCACCAGGGTGGCGCGCAGCGAGCGCAGAAAGACGAGGATGACCGCGACGACCAGCGCCAGCGAGATCAGGAGCGCGATGACCACCTCGCGGATCGAGGCGCCCACAAAGAGCGCGTCATCGGAGCCCACGAGGATTTCCATCCCCTCGGGCAGGGTCGGGTTGATCTTGTCGATCTCGGCGCGCACCGCTTGCGAGATCTGCAAGGTGTTGGACTGGCTTTGCCGCTGGACCGCGACGCCCACCGCATCGCGCCCGTCGCTGCGGGCGATGGTGGAATCGTCGGCGACGCCGGGTTCGACCCGGGCCACGTCGCGCAGGCGGACGGGGTATCCCTCGATCCGGTCGAGCACCACGTCACGGAAATCGTCGATGCTTTGCAACCGGCTGTTGAGGCGGACGGTGAGTTGCCGGTTGGTCGAGGCGACCTCGCCCGCGGGCAGTTCGACATTGTTGCGGCGGAGCGCGCGTTCGACATCCTCGACCGTCAGGCGGCGCGCGGCCAGCGCGCGCCGGTCGAGCCAGATGCGGACGGCAAAGGCGCGCTCGCCGTAGACGCGCAGGTTGGCGACTCCATCCAGTGTCGCCAGACGGTCGGCGATGAAGCGGTCTATGTAATCGGTGATCTCGGCCGTGGTCATCCGGTCCGAGACCACTGCCAGGCGCATGACGGGATCGGAGTCGGCGTCGCTCTTCTCGACCTCGGGCGCGTTGGCCTCGTCGGGCAGGTCGTCGCGGATGCGGCCGACCGCATCGCGGACGTCATTGGCGGCGATATCGACATCGTGGCCAGCGGCGAATTCGATCACCACCCGCGACCAGCCCTGACGACTTTCGGAACTGATCGAGCGGATGCCCGAGATCGAGGCGACGGCGCCTTCGATGGTTTCGGTGATGTCGGTGTCGATCACCTCGGGTGCGGCGCCGCGATAGGTTGTGGTCACCGTGACAACGGCATTGTCCACATCCGGTAGTTCACGCACCGGGATATCGCGCAGCGCGGTGATGCCCATCACGATGAGCAGCAGGTTGGCGACGGCGGCCAGCACCGGGCGTCGGACGGAGAGATCTGTCAGTGTCATGAGTCGTTCTTCGCCGCCTGGGGCGGGTTCAGCACCTCGACCGCGCCGCCATTGCGGACGCGGTGGAGGCCACGGATAACGACTTCGGCGCCTTCATCGAGACCGCGTTCGATGGTCACGACCCCGTCGCGGCGCTGGCCGGTGCTGACCGTGACCTGCTGCGCCTTGCCGTCGGTGACGACAAAGACATAGGTTTCGGCGGCCTGAAAGACGATCGCCTCTTCGGGCACGACGATGCGGTCGCTTTGCGACAGGGTCAGTTGCAGCGACATGAACATCCCCGCAGGCAGTGTGCCGTCGGAGTTGGGTATCACGGCGCGGGTGCGAAACGAGCGGCTGACCGGGTCTATGCGGGTGTCCACGGCCTCGATCTGTCCAACGAATTCCCGGTCGGGAAAGGCCGGGCTGGTGGCGGTGATCGCCTGTCCCCGGGTGATCTGGGAAAACAGGGTTTCGGGCAGGGAGAATTCGACCTCGACCTCGGACAGGTCGTCGAGCCGGGTGATATAGGTTCCGGCCGTCACCCGGGCGCCCTGATCGACATCCGCAAGACCGACCGTACCGGCAAAGGGCGCGCGGATGACACGTTCGGCGAGCCGCTGTTCGGCCCGGTCGAGCTGGGCGCGGGCCTCGGCCAGCCGGGCGATGGCCTCTTCGAGCGTCGCCTCGGAGACCGTGCTGGAGCCGCGCAACTGGGTCACGCGTTCGAGCACGCGTTCGCGTTCGATCAGTTTTGCGTCGGCCTCGGCCAGATCGGCGCGGGCAATGGTGTCGTCGAGTTGTACAAGGGTGGCCCCCTTTGACACCTGCCGGCCGGGTTCGAACAGGATCTTTTCGACGCGGCCGTCGGCCTCGGGCACGATGTCGATGGACTGGCGCGCGCGGGTGGTTCCAACCGCTTCGACCGTGTCGCTCAGGGTGCGGATCTCGGCCCGGGCAAGTTCGACGACCGCCGGTGTGCCGGAGCGGCGGTTTGCGCCCTCGGAGGTGGCGCCAGTGTCGCCCAGAGAGCGCTGATAGTATTCATACCCGGCGTAAGAGAGACCCACGGCCAGCAGGATAATCAGAAACTGTCGCCAGATGGACATGAGCTGTGCTTTTCCAATCGGGGTCGCAAGGTGGGGCGGACGTGGGACTGAGGATAGAACACCACCTTCCGCTGGCAACGTAAAGCGTGTTGGAAATTTGCAGGGCCGGGCGTCTGTCAGCCCTCCTTGACCAGAGAGACGGATTGGCGGACTTCGAGGAAGGTCCAGATCGAGCGCGTCACCCGGTTCGAGCGTTCCTTGTTGCGGAACATGCGGATCGACAGGTCGACCAGCCAGTCGGGCTTGCCGGTGCGGACCAGGATGCCGCTTTCCAGGTCGGGCAGCACCAGGCTCTTGGGCAGCCAGGCGACCCCGTCGCCGGAACGCGCGCGGATGCGCAGCGCCCCAGCCATCGAGTTTTCATAGACCGTTCGCAGGCAGTCGGATATCCTGTGTCGCTGGAACAGCGGTTCCAGATGCGTTCCGATCGGTGCGGCGTCGCCGAAGCGCAAAAAGGGCATGCGCACCCCGGGGGTGTCGAAATCGAACAGCGGCGAGCCGTCCGCGTTGGGTTTGCAGACCGGGACAAGCTGGTCTTCGCCGATCTTGATCGACTCGACCATCCGGTGTTGCGGCGTGTTGGCGCCGACATAGGCGATCACGAAATCGACGTCGCCGTTTTGCAGGTCACGCATGCAATTGGGGAAATCGTCGGCCCGAAGGCGGGACAGGACGGGGCCATAGGCATCTTCGAGCTCTTGCAGCCAGGCGGGGTAGAACCGCCAGCCGATGGAGTGTTGGGCGCCGAAGGTGACGACATATTTGTCGGGAAGCGACAGCGCTTCGAGGATCTGGCTGCGCTCTTGCTCGATCCGGGACAGCGCCTGCAACCCGGCTTCGAGCATCTGCTCGCCCGCGATTGTCAGGGTGACCGGCTGGTGTGTCCGGTCGATCAGGGTGGCGCCGACCCAGGCTTCGAGCGCCTTGATCCTGCGGCTGAACGCCGGTTGGCTCAGGTTTCCTAGGGCGGCAGCCTGGGAGAAGTTGCCGGTCCGTTTCAGACGCTCAAGGTCTTTGAAGTGGAGGATGTCCATTTTTTCCGATCTCATGCAAATTTTGCATAATGTCATCCAAACATAGCATTGGATCGGTGGAAAGCCCTGTCGCAGTCTTGTGCCAACGAAACTCGCATCAGGATTTGTCATGTCCAACATCGAAACGCTGCCGCGTGGCGCCGCCAGAATTGACTTCGATCGTTTTCCGCGCACTGCGCTGTGTCATCGCCCAACACCGATCGAGCCCTTGCCGCGACTTAGCGCGTTGTTGGGCGGGCCTTCGATCTTCATCAAGCGGGACGATTGCACGGGTCTCGCGATGGGCGGCAACAAGACCCGCAAGCTGGAGTTTCTGGTCGGCGAGGCGATGCAGCAGAAGGCGGATATGCTGGTTACGCAAGGGGCGGTGCAATCCAACCATGTGCGCCAGACCGCGGCGGCAGCGTGCAAGGTCGGCATGAAGTGCCACGTGCTGCTGGAGCGGCGGGTGCCCGGGCGCGACGCGAGCTATGAAGAGACAGGCAACGTCCTGCTCGACAACCTGTTTGGCGCCACGCACGAATTCCGGCCCGCAGGTCTCGACATGAACTCCGAGGCAGAGTCGGTCACCGCGAAGCTGCGCGAGCAGGGTCATCGGCCCTATTTCATTCCGGGCGGCGGCTCGAATCCTACAGGCGCGCTGGGATATGCCAATTGCGCCCAGGAGATCGTCGATCACACCCGTGAGACGGGTCAGGCCTTTGACTGGCTGGTGATGGGTACCGGGAGCACCGGCACGCAGGCCGGGCTGGTCGCCGGGTTCCATGCGCTGGACCATGCGCTGCCGGTCATGGGTGTCAGTGTCCGGCAACCGCGCGAGCGCCAGATGAACGCGGTGCATGCACTGACCCAGAAGACGCTGGAAAAGCTGGGCGCCGAGGGCATCCCGCTGAGCAAGATCCTGGTCGATGACGGCTATGTCGGCGAGGGCTACGGGATTCCGGCCGAGAGTACTCTGGAGGCAATCCGCCTGCTTGCGCGGCAGGAGGGCATTTTGCTCGACCCGGTCTATTCGGCCAAGGGCATGGCGGGTTTGATCGGAATGGTGCGGCAGGGTTTCTTCAAACCCACCGAAAGGGTTTTGTTCCTGCACACTGGCGGGTCGACGGCGCTGTTTGCCTATCAGGACCAGTTGCTTGCTTCACTGAACTGAAAAGACGCCGAACAACGGCGATAACCAACAGAGGAGACGAAAATGAAATCCAAGTTTCAGGCGCTGATCCTTTCAGCGGCAATCAGCCCCCTGGCGCTGGCGGCGCAGGCCGAAGAGGTCAAGATCGGGGTGCCGTCCTGGACCGGGGCGCAGGCCATCGCACATGTGCTGGGTGAGGTGGTGACAAGCCGTATCGGCGGTACCGTCGAATATGTGCCGGGCAACAACGCCACGATTTTCCAGGCGATGGACCAGGGCAAGGGCGATATCGACGTGCATCCCGATGTCTGGCTGCCCAATCAGGAGAGCTTTACCAAGGAATATGTCGACGGCAAGGGCACCGTGACCCTGTCGTCGAACCCCTATGAGGGCAATCAGGGTTTCTGCGTGAGCCAGGATTTCGCCGCCAAGATGAACATCACCGATATCGCCGACCTGGGCCGCCCCGATGTGGCCGCAGCGATGGACAGCGATGGCAATGGCAAGGGCGAGATGTGGATCGGCGCGCCGGGCTGGGCCTCGGCCAATGTGAACGAGGTGAAGGTGCGCGATTACGGCCTGCTCGATTTCATCGAGCCGATCCGGGCCGAGGAAGCGGTGAAGACCGCGCGCATCAAGGACAGCATCGCCAAGGGCGAGGGCTATGCCTTTTACTGCTACGAGCCGCATGCGGTGTGGTTCATGTTCCCGGTCGTGATGCTGAGCGAGCCCGCCTATGACCCGGCCAAATACGTGATGGTGCAGCCCTCGGACGATGCCGACTGGTACCAGAAGTCGATGGTCGCCTCGAAGGATGCGCTGAAGCAGGTGCAGATAGCCTGGTCGAACTCGCTGGCCGACCGTTCGCCCGCGATTGCCGAATTCTTTGGCAAGTTCCAACTGAGCGCATCGGATGTGAGCGCGCTGGCCTATGAGATCAGCGCCAAGGATCGCGATCCGGCGGAAGTGGCCAAGGAATGGGTCGCCGCGAACTCGGATCGCGTGGACGCGATGCTTGGCCTTTGACGTCACGGATAGGGAGGGCGGCGGTGTTGTCCGCCGCTTCTCCGCTGCCTTGAACGCGCCCGGTAGGACATGATGGCACAAGAAAAAGTTATTGAGCTTTCAAACGTCTGGAAGATTTTCGGCGGCAGGCCGGAGGCGGCGCTTCAGGCCATTCTGGAGCGGGGCCTGAGCAAGGCCGAGGTGCTGGCCGAGTTCAACGCGGTCGTGGGCGTGGCCGATGTGAGCCTGTCGATCAATCGCGGCGAGATCTTCTGCATCATGGGCCTGTCGGGCAGCGGCAAGTCGACATTGGTGCGGCATTTCAACCGGTTGCTGGAGCCGACGGCGGGAAAGATCGAGATCGAGGGCACCGATGTGATGGCGCTGGGCCCGGGCGAGTTGCAGAGGTTCCGCAATCAGAAGATCGGGATGGTGTTCCAGAATTTTGCGCTGATGCCGCACCGGTCGGTGCTGGACAACGTGGCGATGCCGCTGGAAATCCGCAAAGTGGCCAAGAACGAGCGGATGCGGCAGGCGGCGGCCATTCTGGATATCGTGGAACTCGGCGCCTGGGGCGCCAAGTTCGCGCACGAGCTGTCCGGCGGTATGCAGCAGCGGGTCGGGCTGGCACGCGCGCTGGCGGCCAACCCCGATGTGCTGCTGATGGACGAGCCGTTCTCGGCGTTGGACCCGCTGATCCGCCGCCAGTTGCAGGACGAGTTCATCCGGCTGTCGAAGATCCTGAAGAAAACCACGGTGTTCATCACCCATGATCTGGATGAGGCGGTGCGGATCGGTGACCGGATCGCGATCATGCGCGACGGCAAGATGGTTCAGATCGGCACGGCCGAGGATATTGTGATGCATCCGGCCGATGATTATGTGGCCGATTTTGTCGCCGGGATTTCGCGGCTGAAGGTTGTGCATGCGCATGCGGTGATGCAGCCGATTGCCGAATATGTGAGCCGGGCCGGGCCGCTGCCCGCCGATATGCGGCGGGTGGACGAAAGCGAGACGCTGAGCAACCTGATCACCCTGGCGATAGACGACGACAATCCCATTCTGGTGCAGGCGGAAGGTGCCGATGTCGGTGTGATCACCCGTGCCGATCTGCTGCGCACCGTCATTGAGGGAACCGAAGTATCATGACGGATCTCGGCATCAATCCACTGGAAGATACGCAAAGCGAAGCGGCGCTGGCCTATGCCCGCAAGCGGCGCGAGGACATCGCCACCTTTGTGCGGACGAACCCGGAATACTATATCCGGAACTTTGACAAGATCGGTGCCTCGGCCCGGTTCACGCCGACCTTCAACCTGTTTGCGGGGCTGTTCGGGCCGATCTGGTTCGGGGCGCGCGGGCTGTGGTCCTGGGCGCTGCCGTTCCTGATCCTGGAGGCGATTGCTTTCGTCCAGATCGCCCGCGGGCTGTTCGGCGATCTGGGCGCGGATGCGATGGCGCGGATCGCCTCGATCGAGGGGACGCTGGAACTCAGGCGCCAGCAACTGGCGGCGGCGATCGAGAGCGGGTCGGACAAGGTGGATGTCTATACCCGCACGGTGGAGTCGCTGGAGGCCAATATCGGCGGTATCCGGGCCGAGGCCGAGGCGCTGGCGGCGCAGGGGCCGTCGATTGCGCTGGCGGGACTGGCCATTCTGGTGCTGGCCAAGCTGGCGCAGGCCATCGTGGCCAATACCGCGCTGGAATCGCGGTTCTCGGACTGGCTGAGCGACCGGACGGTCCGGTTCGGCATGCCGGTGCCGCAGATCGTGTTCAGCGCGGTATTCATGGCGCTGATCGTGGCGGCGGCCATGCTGCATTACAGTTTTCCGGGGCGTTTCCCGCTGCTGGCCAGCTTTCCGACCGATCCCGATATCCGGCTGATCAGCATCGACTGGGTCGAGGCGTTTTTCAACTGGGCGGTGCTGAACGGCGAGGCCTTGTTCGATGCGATCACCTATTGCATCCGGCTGATGCTGGACGCGCTGGAGATCGTGTTTGTCAGTACGCCCTGGATCGTGATCGCCAGCCTGATCATCCTCTTGACCTGGTTGACTGCGGGGGTGCGCATGGCGATCTATTCCGGCGCCTTCCTGGCCTATATGGGGTTCCTGGGGTTCTGGGAAAAGGCGATGACGACGCTGGCGCTGCTGGGTACGGCGGCTTGCCTGTCGATCCTGATCGGTATTCCGCTGGGCATGTTCGCGGCGCGGCGGCCGCGGTTTTACGCGGCAATCCAGCCGATCATGGATTTCATGCAGACGATGCCCGCCTTTGTGTTTATGATCCCTGTGATCGCCTTTTTCGGCACCGGCAAGCCTGCTGCGGTCGTCACCACGATGATCTTCGGCGGCACGCCGGTGGTGCGCCTGACCGTGCTGGGGCTGAGGGGCGTGCCCGAGAGCGTGCGCGAGGCGGCGATCAGTTTCGGTGCCAACAAGTGGTACCTGCTGACCAAGGTGGATCTGCCGTTGGCGGCCCCGTCGATCAGGGCCGGGATCAACCAGACCATCATGCTGTCGCTGGCGATGGTTGTGGTGGCCTCGCTGATCGGGGCCAAAGGCTTGGGTGAGGATGTGCTAGAAGCGTTGCAATATGCGAATGTGGGGCAAGGGATCCTGGCCGGGTTCTCGATCCTCTTCTGCGCCATGATCCTGGATCGTATCGTGCAGGGCGGGCGCAGATGAGGCCGCTGGTTCTTGTCCATGGGTTCATGGGTGGGAGCGCGCAATGGGAGTTGCAGTCGCCGCTGGGCTGGGATCGTGCGGTTCATGCTGTCGATCTGCCGGGGTTTGGCGAAAACGCGCAGATGGCGCCGGTCTCGACCATCGCAGGGTTCGCGGCCTGGGTGCTGGAAGAGACGGCGCGCCTGGGTCTGGAGCGCTTTGACTTGTTGGGCCATTCCATGGGCGGGATGATCGTGCAGGAGATGGTCCGGCAAGCGCCGGAGCGTGTGGTGAAGCTGGTGCTTTACGGTACAGGTGCCATCGGAGTGCTGCCAGGGCGGTTCGAGCCGATCGAGACCTCGATGGAACGGGCCCGAAAGGACGGGGCTGCAGCCACGGCGCGCCGGATCGCGGCCACCTGGTTCTTGCAAAAGGAGGCGGCGGCGGAATATCCCGCTTGTGCCGACATTGCCGAGAAAAGCGCGCTGGCCGCGATACTTTCCGGGTTGCGTGCTATGCAGGTGTGGTCGGGGGTGGAGCATCTGCCGTCGATCAGTGCCGAGACCCTGGTTCTGTGGGGCGACGGAGATCGGACCTATCCCTGGTCGCAGACGGAACGGCTGTGGCGGACGATTCCGGGGGCGCAACTGGCGGTCGTGCCCGGGTGCGCTCATGCGGTGCATATGGAACGTCCCGCCGTGTTCAACTTGCTGGTGGAAGAGTTCCTGGCGCGGGGTTGAGGTTTTCTTTTGTCGCAGGGCGGCGGCGCTGGGCGCCGCCGGTCCTTTGATTGCTTGGTCAGGCCAAGAGGTCGAACACTTCGCCGCCGATTTGCAGGTTGATCGAGGACTGCCCTTCGCCATCCACCAATGCCCACATGATCTGGCCTGTTGGGCGATAGATCACAAATGCCTCCTGCACTGCATCGTCGCCTGCACGCTCGCCTTCGGCATTGGCGGTGTGGTTGAAGTTCACCTGGAACTGGTCGCGTGTAGCTGAACTATTGCCGAACAGCAGCACGTCACCCTCGGCGGCGTTATAGTCCTGCACCCAGTCCGAACCGTGGTCGAAGATGCCCAGGTGATAGAACTTGTCCGCGCCGCTGCCGCCATTGATCCGGTCATGGCCGAAGCCGCCATTGACAAAGTCATTGCCCGCACCGCCGAACACAAGGTCGCTGAACGCCGAGCCGGTGATGACGTCATCCCCGTCCTGCCCCTGTATCTCGTCCACGCCGAAACCACCGGCGATTGTGTCATTGCCGCCCTGGCCGAAGATGAGGTCGTTGCCCGCGCCCGCATCAACCGAGTCGTTGCCTTCGCCCGCGTAAATGATGTCGCGCAGATCGCCCTCGCCCGGGCCGCCGATGATGATGTCATCGCCATCGCCGCCATTCAGCGTATCGGCGCCAGGCCCGCCATCGAGACTGTCGCTGCCGGCATCCCCAAGCAGACGGTCGTTGCCGCTGCCGCCGGTCAATGTATCGCTTCCAGATGTTCCGGTCAGATCCAGCGGTGGATCGGTTGGCGCCGGGATCAGATCAGCGGCTGCGACCAGGCGGTCGGAGAACTGAAAGAACTCGACATCGCGGACAATGTCCGTCCCTTCGGCCGAGGTTACCTCATAGCCGCCAGACACCGCCTGCGATGTCGCGGAAGCGAAAGTGACATTGAAAATCGCGGTATCGCTGCCATCGCCACCCAGCAACAGGTCGTTGCCGATCCCCCCGTTCAGTTGGTCGTTCCCGGCGCCGCCGTCCAGCGTGTCGTTGCCGCCGTTGCCGAGGATCGTGTCATTGCCGTTGAAGCCGGGCAATTCGTCGGATCCGGTAGCGGAGCCGTTGATCTGATCCGCGCCCGCCAGCATGATCCGAGCCGCGCGCACCTGGTTATCCTCGATCTCGATGGCGCGATAGATGACGTTGGCGTCAACGGTCATGCCGGTCAGACTGTAGAAAAGCGCGCCCCCCCGATACTCAAAAATCCCGGTCAAGGTGCCAAATACTTCTCCGGCCAGAGAGTAGGTGAAACTGCCCCGGTAGGTTTCAGAGCGAAACCCGTCCGACAAGGTGATCTGTGTTGCGGTGGCGGATGTTACTTCGCCGTCCCAGTTTTCCAGTGTGCTTAATCTGAATTCAGTGTTTGCATTGAAAACAGCCATGTTTCCCCCCTCTGATAGACTTGCGATCCGGGCGTTGCAGGCCGAAGCAAAAGAGTTTGAGACCTAGTACCGGTGGCTGACGAATGCAGTCGGGCAATTTTTAACGCGCATGCGGAAATGGCCTGGGCAGCGCGGATCGTCAGGCGAGCCTAGCAGAAACTGCACGGAAAATCACCTTTTGGCTGTGCCGACGGGGCAGGACGAGTGTTTGGGGGCTATCGTTATTCGGCTTTTGCCCCGGCAGGTGCGGGGGGAATGACGGTGGGCGGATCCCTTCGCCGGCTTCCCATTGACCTGAGAACGGGCAGAGTGCTTTATCAACGGAAATCCAAGGGAGGTTCGAAGATGGTATTGAATTTCAAGGCAATGATCGGCGCATTGGCCGTTGGGGCGATGATGGTGGTTCCCGCCGCGGCCGAGACCCGGGTCACCTATAAATCGGCCAAGGCCGGCACGTCCTATTACCAGATGGGGGTCCAGATCGCCGAGGCGATGAAGGCGGGATCGGGCGGCAATATCATCGTGACCGTCGAAGAGGGGCAGGGCTCGGTCCAGAACGTGATGGAGGTGCGGGCGCGCGGGGGCGACTATGTGTTCACCACGCCGCCGGTTCTGGTCGGTCTGGCGCAGGGCGGCAAGGCGATGTTCGAGGGCAAGGGCGATCCGGCCTTTGACGAGATCCGGGCGCTGTTCCCGATCCCCTCGCTGACCATGCATTTCGTGATGTCGGCTGACAGCGGTGCCACTGGGCTTGCCGATCTGGAGGGCAAGACGATCCTGTTGGGCAAGGGCAGCTTTGGCGCCACCGAGGGGGAGAAGTACCTCAAGCTGTTTGGTCTGGAGGGCAAGGTCAATATTGCCGACGCGGAACTGTCGAATGCGGTGGCCGCTCTGAAGAACGGCCAGATCGACGGGTTCGTGACGGCCGGGTCCTGGCCCGCGCCGAACGTGGTGGAGGCCGCGGCCTCGGCCGGGGTGACGGTGCTGTCGCTCAATGACGAGCAGATTGCCCAAACCAAGCGCACCCGGCTGGTGATCCCGGCGGGCACCTATGCCGGGCAGGATCAGGATATCGTCACCACGTCGTTGCCGGTGGTCGCCTATACGACCACCAAGATGGAGGACGAGACCGCCTATCAGCTGACCAAGACCTTTTGGGAGAGCAAGGGGTCGATGGCGGAAAGCGCGGCCTGGTGGGGTGGTGTCGATGCCGCGATGATGGGGAACATCACCGGCAAGCTGCATCCCGGCGCGGTGCGGTATTATCAGGAGGCGGGTGTCGCCTTGACCGCGGACCAGATGTAAGCCTCTGACCGTTGCAGCATACCGGGGCCGGGCCAGTTTTGGCCCGGTTCCTTTTTCCGGAAAGGGACGGGGCATGGAGGGAACGGTGGACACATCGGCGGCGTCATGGCGGCGGTGGATCTGGCTGGCGCTGGCGCTGGTGCTGGTCGTGTTTCACATCGGCCTGATCTTTTCCGGGCTGGTGCCCAATCTGGTGAGCCGCCCGCTGCATCTGGCACTGATCCTGCCCTGGGTGTTTCTGTACGGCGTGTCCGGCCGTGGGCGGGCCGTTTCCGGGGCGGTCCTTTGCGCGGTGGGCGTTGCGGCGGCGCTCTGGGTAGCGTGGAATGCCGATGCGCTGGGCGACCAGTACGGGTATCTGGAAAACCGGTTCCAGATCGCGGTCGGTTTTGCGCTGCTGGCGGTGGTGATCGAGGCGGCGCGGCGGGCCATCGGCTGGCCCTTGCCGATGGTGGCCACGGCGGCGCTGCTCTATGCGTTTTTTGGCCATCTCATTCCGGGTGAGTTCGGCCATTCCGGGGTACCGCTGCGCTCGTTCCTGGGGTCGATGACGATTGCCGAGGCCGGGATTTGGGGCAGCCTGACGGCGGTCTCGGTCGGTGTTGTCTCGATCTTCGTGATCTTTGGCGCGGTGCTGAATGCGGGCGAGGCGGGGCAGGGGTTCATGAACGTGGCCGCCGCCGCCGCCGGGCGGCTGAAGGGCGGCGCTGCCAAGGTCTCGGTCCTGTCCTCTGCACTGTTCGGGTCGATCTCGGGCTCGGCCAGCGCCAATGTGGCCTCGACCGGGGCGATCACCCTGCCTGCGATGCGGCGCCTGGGATACCCAAGGCGGCTTGCCGCCGGGGTTGAGGCGGTGGCCAGTTCCGGCGGGCAGATCATGCCGCCGTTGATGGGGGCGGGGGCCTTTGTTATGGTCGAGCTGACCGGTGTCCCCTATACCCAGATCATGGCGGCGGCGCTGCTGCCTGCGCTCTTGTATTTCTGGGCGGTGTGGGTCGGCATCAACGCCTATGCGACCCGGTACGAGCTGAAGGGGCTGGCGCCCGAGGACCGGCCGCGCACGCGCGATGTGGTGGTTACCTCGGTCTTTTTCCTCGTGCCCTTTACGGTTCTCATGCTGGGCATGTTCGTGGCGGGCTATACGCCGCAATATGCCGCCTGCCTTGCCATCCTGACCGGGGCGCTGTTGCTGCTGGTGGATGGAGATCTGCGGGTCGATCCATCCAAGATCAAGGGGCGCGTGTCCGAGGCGCTGCTGACCGCCGCGCGGCAGGTGTCGATGATCGCGGCGATCATCTTTTGCGCCTCGATCATCATCGGGGTGCTGGGGTCGACCGGGCTGGGGGTCAAGATCACCTCGGTCATTCTGGAAGGGGCGGGCGGGGCGCTCTGGGCGTCGCTGCTGCTGACGGCGGTGGCCTGTCTGGTGCTGGGCATGGAGGTGCCGACAACCGCCGCTTATGTGATCTGTGTTTCGGTTGCCGGTCCGGCGCTGATGAAACTGGGGCTGGAGCCGTTGCAGGCGCATCTCTTCGTATTCTGGTTCGCGCTCTTGTCGACGATCACGCCGCCGGTCTGCGGCGCGGTGTTCATCGCGGCTGGCATGGCCGAAGAGAACTGGATCAAGGTGGCCCTGACCGCGATGGCGCTGGGCGTTGGTCTCTACCTGATCCCGGTGGGCATGGTGACCTGGCCCGCGGTCATTCGGGTGGCTGAGGACCCGGTGGGGGCGATCACCGCCTTTGCCGTGCTGGCCGTCGCGCTGACGGCGCTGTCCTTTGCGCTGATCGGGCGGTTCAGCCTGATCGTTCGGGTTCTCTTGTCGGGGGGCGCGGCGGTCTTGCTGTTTGGTCCGGCACTGATGTGACCTGAGGGCTTAGACCCAATCGGGTGTGGCGACCGTCGGGCGGTTGCCTGCCGCCTCGATCTCGGCACCGGCGGCAAGCAGGATATCCTCGCGGTATTTCGGCCCGACAAGCTGCACCCCGGTCGGGATCCCGTCGATCTCGCCCATCGCGACCGAGAGGGCCGGCATGCCCATCACGGGCAGGCCGCGCTGTGTCAGTTGCGCCTCGAGAACGCGGGCGAAGGCCTGTTCCGAGCTGACATCCAGTTGTTGGGCGAAGGGCAGTTCGCCCGACACGGGGCAAATCAGGACCGGGTAGTCGGCCAGGAACAGTTCCCATTCTCGGACCAGCGTGGCGCGCGATTGCAGGGCTTTCATCAGGGTTTCGAAATCGACCTTTCCTGTGTCCTTGAGCATCTGCTGGAAGACGAATTGAGAGTCGGGCTCGGCCTCTTTCCCTATCATCTCCGCCGCACCGAAAAGAGTATCCGCCATCCAGAGTTGGGAGTTCAACTCGGCGGCCTGCCGGATCGGCGCGCAGTCGACCTCGGTCACGGTCCATCCTGCGGCCTTCAGGATTTCTGCGGCCTTGAGCAGCGTCTTTTGCACCGCCTCGGAGACGGGCATGCCATCGGGCGACAGGGTCAGTGCCGCCCGTTTGGGGAAGTCGCGCGGGCCTGTGGGGACGGGCGCATACCACGGGTCGCGCAGGTCCGGGGCGGCCATGGCGGCCAGGGACAGGCCCAGATCCGCGATGCTGCGGGTGATGGGGCCGGAGACGGCCATGATCTGCGCGCCGATGAACCGGTCAGCCGCGCTGGCGTTATAGGCGGGAATGCGGCCCAGCGTGGGGCGCAACCCGTGCAGGCCGCAGGCATAGGCCGGGTAGCGGATGGACCCCGCGATATCGGTGCCGTGCCCCACGGCGCAAAGGCCCGCCGCCACCGCCGCCGAGGCCCCGCCGGAGGAACCGCCCGGGGTGATCCCGCGGTTTCGGGGGTTCAGCGTCTGGCCGTGCAGGTTGTTCTTTGTAAACCAGCGCAGCGAAAAGGCGGGCGTGTTGGTGCGGCCGAGGATGACCCCGCCCGCCGTGCGGATATTGGCGACAACCGGGCTGTCATGCTCGGCGATCAGGTTTTCCTGGAGCCTCAGCCCGTTGGTTGTGGCATGGCTTTTCTGGTCCACGTTGACCTTGATGGTCACCGGCACGCCGCAGAGGGGGCCGGGGTCTTCGCCCCGGGCGATGGCGGTATCGACCTGCCGCGCGGCGGCCAGCGCTTCCTCGGGGAATTCCTGCACTACCGCGTTGATGCTGGGGTTCACCTGTTCAAGGCGGCTCAGATGCGCCTCGGCAACCTCGACCGCGCTGAGTTTGCCTGTGCGCACCGAGGCGGCGATTTCGCTGGCGGTCATTTCCCAGGGGTGTTGCATGGTCTCTCTTCTCTGATCGGGGTTCGGGCCGGATGGCGGGCATCTGCGGGCACTGTGCACCGCTGGGCGGCATTTGCCAACGCACTGCGACTGGGTGGCCGCGCCACGAAACTAGACAGATAACATAGAAACATTCTACCATCTTTATGTGTTGTTATCTGGGGGACTTCGCTGTGATGGCAGTCTCTTTGGGAGGAGAGAGGGCGCAATGGTGGAAATCTGGAAAGAAATGGCGGTGGAGTCGGCCGACTTCTACATTGCCTGGGGCGGATTGCTCATCGGTATCGCCTTTGGCTTTATCGTCTATCGCACGAACTTCTGCACCATGGGGTCGATTTCGGACATCCTGTCGTTCGGAGACTGGAACCGGTTTCGCGCGTGGCTGTTGGCCATTGCTGTGGCGGTGTTCGGAGTCTGGCTGATCGAGGGTGCGGGGATGGCGGACATGACGCTGTCGATGTACCAGGCGCCGACGCTGGGCTGGGGGGCCAATGTTGCCGGCGGGCTGATCTTTGGTTTTGGCATGGTGTTCTCGGGCGGATGCATCAGCCGCAACCTGGTTCGGGCCGGGGGCGGGGACCTGCGGTCTATCGTGGTGCTGCTGATCACCGGCATCTTTGGATACATGACCATCGGCGGGCTGTTGGGGCCGTTGCGGGTGGCGATTTTCGACCCGATGTCGGTGGATCTGGCCGAGGCGGGGATCGAGGATCAGAGCCTGGGCGCGGTTCTGTCGGGCCTGTCCGGCATGTCGGTCGAAACCGCGACAACCGTCACGATGCTGGTGGTGGTGCTGGGGCTCTTGACCTTCTGTTTTGCCAGCGCCAGTTTCCGCACCTCGCCGCGCAATCTGGTGGCGGGGGTCGGCATTGGCCTGTGCGTGGTGCTGGGATGGGCGCTGACCGGGCTGACCTATGACGAGTTTGCGGACAACCCGTCGGTGATCTCGCTCAGCTATGTGCGGCCGGTGGGTGACACGATCGACTACCTGATGCGCTATACCGCGCTGGGCGCGCCGGGCTTCGGGATTGTCACAGTGGCAGGTGCCCTGATTGGCGGTCTGGCCGGGGCGCTGTCGATGGGGCGGCTGCATCTGACGACCTTTGCCGACCAGGCGGATTCGATCCGCAACATGCTGGGTGCCGCGCTGATGGGCATCGGCGGCGTGCTGGCGCTGGGCTGCACCGTGGGGCAGGCGCTGACCGGGGTGTCGACGCTGGCCGTCGGTTCTGTGATCACCTTTGTCTTTATCGTGCTGGGCGGGATCGCCGGGGTAAAGACGATGGAGGCCATCGCCTGACGAGCGTCTGATGTATTGCGCGGCCCCGACTGTTTCGGGACCGCGTATGATCCGGCCTTAGCCTGATTGCGTGGCTTTCAGTTTGTCGATCCCGAGCGCCTTGAGCGCAAGCGACTCGTAGAACGGTTCCGACGTGCCGCGCTTGACCTTGCGGATGAAGTACTTCTCGAAGCCGATCTTGGCGAGGTGAACCCAGCGGCCCGATGACGACCAGTTGACGTTGCGCGGCGGGATCTGGGGCTGGGCCACGAAGGCAACGCCTGAATCGCCGAAATCGGCGAGACAGACGGCGTTCCAGCTTGCGACTTCTTTCGGTTCCTGTCCCGCGACCAGAGAGGCGATGTTCATCGCCGTCGCCGTGACCATGCTTTCGATCATGAAACCGGTTTTCGGCACGCCCACGGGCACCGGCGTGGGTCCGGTCGGCGGGATGGCAACGCCGACGCCGATGCCGAAGACATTGGGGTATTTGGCATTGCGCTGATGCTTGTCGATCAGGATGAAGCCGCGCGGGTTGGTCAACCCCTCGATGTCCTTGACCGCTGGAACGCCACGAAACGCGGGCAGCATCATGGTATAGGCAAAGGGCAGGTCATGGGTGGCGACGACATCGGAATTCTGGCCGACTTCCTCGGCATGCAGCATGCCGTCCTCGACCGAGGTCACGCGGGCGTTGGTGATCCACTTGATGCGGTGCTCGCGCATCTCGCTTTCCAACAGACCCTTGGTATCGCCCACCCCGTCAAGGCCGAGATGCCCGATATAGGGTTCCGAGGTGACAAAGGTCATCGGCACCTTGTCGCGGATCTTGGCCCGGCGGAGCGCCGTGTCGAGGATGAAGATGAACTCGTAGGCTGGGCCAAAGCAGCTTGCCCCCTGTACCGCGCCAACCACCACCGGGCCTGGGTTCTGGAGCAGCTTTTCAAACGCGGCCTTGGCCCGGATCGCGTGGTCGACATGGCAGACGGATTGGGTGTAGCCCTCGGGCCCGAAGCCCGGGATTTCGTCAAAAGCCAGGTCCGGGCCGGTGGCAATGACAAGGTAGTCATAGCTGACGCTTTCACCGGTGGTCAGTTCGACCCGGTTTTCTTCGGGATGCAGGCGAGCCGCCCCTTCGGGGCGCAGCGTGGCGCCGACCCGTTTCAGCGCCTGGTTCAGATCGACCTCGATCTGCTTGCGGTCCCGCCATCCCACGGCGACCCAGGGGTTGGAGGGGACAAAGTGGAACTTGTCGCCCTTGTTGATGACCGTGATCTGGTGACCGGACCCGAGGTGTTCGCGGGCCTCGAAGGCCATGATGACCCCGCCCAAACCTGCTCCTAAGACAACGATATGCGCCATTCGTGAACTCTCCTCCCACGGCTATGCGCGGACTGCGCCGCGCAACCCAAAATGGCTGGCTGCCGCATTCTAGCGGAACTGCGAGAACCCGCGTTGATGCAGGTCAATCCTCGTCGTCCTCGGGGAACAGCCGTGTTGCGACCCGGAGCGCGATGTCGCGGTAATGCCGGGCGTGCACCCCGTCGGGATCCGAGATCACAACGGGCGTGCCGGCATCCGACATCTCGCGGATGGTCATGTGCAGCGGGATCGCGCCGAGGAAGGGCACGCCCAGCCGGCGGGCGTCTTCCTCGGCGCCGCCATGGCCAAAGATGTCGGAGGACTTGCCGCAATGGGGGCAAATGAAGGTCGACATGTTTTCGACGATGCCCAGGATGGGAACATCCACCTGCTTGAACATCTTCAGCCCCTTTCGGGCGTCGATCAAGGCCAGATCCTGCGGGGTCGAAACGATCACGGCGCCCTGCAAGGGCACCTGTTGCGCCATCGTCAGCTGCGCGTCACCGGTGCCGGGCGGCATGTCGAGCACCAGAACATCCAGTTCGCCCCAGTTCACCTCGCGCGTCATCTGCATCAGAGCGGTCACCACCATGGGGCCGCGCCAGATCACCGGGCTTTCCTCCTGCATGAGAAAGCCCATGGACATGACCTTGATCCCGTATTGTTCGACCGGGTAGACCACGTCGTCCTCGATCCGGGGGCGTTCGGTGATGGCCAGAAGGCGGGGCATCGAGGGGCCGTAGATATCGGCGTCGAGCAGCCCGACGCGCAGGCCCAGCGACCGCAGCGCCAGCGCCAGGTTTGCGGCGGTGGTCGATTTGCCGACCCCACCCTTGCCCGAGGCGACGGCGATGATGTTCTTGATCCCCGGAACGGCCGCCGAATGCGGGCGCATGTCGCGGCCGGGCGCTTCGGTCGGGCGTTTTTTCAGCTTTGGCGGTTCGGGGGCCGTGGGTTGAGGCGCGGCCGCGCGTTCGGCTGTCAGCACCACCAGCAGGTTGTCGATGCCGTCCAGGCTTTGCAGCCGCTCTTCGATGAGGGTCTGGACCTGCGCCAGATCGCCGTGAAAATCGGGCGGGACATTGACGGGAATGACGACCTTGCCGCCCTCGACCATGACCTGATCGGGAAGGATCATACCCGAGGTGAGCAGATCCGTCCGGCTGCCCGGGGGCGTGATCAGCGACAGTCTTGCAAGTATGATCTTTTTCATGAGGTCCGTGCCTTTGAGTTTGTCGGGTTGCGGCGCTGTCCGGTCACAGCCGCGCCGCCGTGTCCGCGAGGGTTCTGCTCAATTGGGTGGCGCTGTCTGCGTCGAGGTCGATCTGGGTGATCCGCGTGCCCTCGCGCAGGACAAGGCGGACCATTTTCATGCCGCCCTCGAACTCGACCAGCCGGATGGTGGCCTTGCGGCGATAGGGCAGGTCGAACTGGGCAATCTCGGTGAATTTGTCGGTCACGTGTTCGCCCCCCGGGTAAAGGCGGCCTCGAGCACCCATTGCCAGTTGCGCGGCGTATCGCGGTAGTCTGGCTTGACGTCGAATTCGAGGAACATCTGGCCGGATGTACCGGCGTGTTCCACCAGCTCGACCAATTCCTTGAACGAGGCCACCTCGGGGTGGCCGATGATCAGATCGCTAAGCTGCGCCACGAAAATCCTCCCGTACTCTCTGGTGAAAGCGGATGCGCAGGACGATGCGGGCCTGGGCGCCTTCTCCATCTGTGAAACCGGTCCTGTCATGTAGGGCATTGTTGCACACGATTCCCTGTCCGGGTTGCAACCTGATGCGGCGCCACAGCGGGTCGCCACGGATGAGCCAGTCGCGCAGCCAGTCGGCGGCATCGCGGGTTGTCGGATCGTCGCGCCAGGCGATGGACCTGGTGCGCGCGGTATAGCGCATCTGCAACCGGCCGGTGGCCTCGTCGGCAAAGAACACCGGCCCCGTCGAGGCCGGCCGCAGGGTGCCGTCGTTTTCGCGATTCTCTGGGATGGTCATCGCCGCCGGGTGCATCAGGGCGCGGACATAGGCGGGGTTTTCGTCGCGCAGGCGCAGATAGGCGATTTCCGGGTCGAGCAGGTGGTTTTCGCCACCCGACGCAGCCTGTTGAAAGCAGTGCAGGATGAAGCCTTTTACCGGGCTGTGCGCCGGGTTGTAGTAGCCGTCGGTGTGCCAGTTCATCGGGCGCGGGGTATAGGGGATGTACCCCTTCTTGCCCTCGTCCGAGGAGGTGCGCAGCGCGACCACCTGGGCGTGTCCGGCCGAGCGGTGATTCTCGGTGACGGTCAGGCCCAGCCCCTCGGCAAAGGTCAGCAAGGCGCGGCTGACCGTTTCAAGGTCTGGTGCGGTCGGGCGGGCGTCGTAGAGCGCGAAGTTCTGCATGCTGCACCGCAACAGGATTTCGGACAGGGCCGCCGGATGGGGCCGGTCAAGGCGGGGCAGGGCGACGGGTTCGGCGCTGGTCAGCGCCTGAGATGCGCGAATCTTTGCCGCGCGCCAGTCCTGCCAGCGGTCATTCCGCGATAAGTCCGTCCAGTCGAAATCCCTTATCGTGTTTGTCAGGTTTTCCATAAGCTTTTGCGTGTTCCCGACTTTCTGACCTCACCCGCTCGATGCGGCGGCGCGGCGTAAAATGCTGCACCGCAATAATCGTGCGCCGATGCGTACTATTTCTTGCGTCTCATTCCATATTCGTAAATTATTATGTAATGATGTTTCAACTCGAAACGCCAAACTGGCTACAAAGATCCCTGCCGGATGGGGCGATTGGCCAGAGAGGGCGGTAGCGCCGGCAAGTTCGGTTCAAGGCGAAGACAGGGAGAGCGCCATGAAAGACGACAAGGACGCAATCAACGAGGATCGCAAGATCCACCCGACCCCATTGCTGGATGAGCTTGAGGATGGCCCCTGGCCGAGTTTCGTCACCGGCATCAAGCGGCTGCGCGACGAAGGGTCCGAGGGCAACAAGAAGATCATGAATGACCTTCTGGGTCAGCTCAATCATTCCTACGAGAACCGTATGGGATACTGGAAGGGCGGCACGGTATCCGTCTTTGGCTATGGCGGCGGGATCATCCCTCGGTTTTCCGAAGTGGCCAGCAAGTTCCCGGAATCAAAAGAATTTCATACCCTGCGCGTGATGCCGCCCGCAGGGTTTCATTATTCCACCGATATCCTGCGCAAGCTCTGCGATATCTGGGAACGGCACGGATCGGGCCTGATCGCGTTTCATGGCCAGTCGGGGGACATCATGTTCCAGGGTTGCACTACGGAGAACACCCAGAAGGCGTTCGACGAGCTGAACCAGATCGGTTTCGACCTTGGCGGGGCGGGGCCCGCGTTGCGCACGGCGATGTCCTGTGTCGGCCATGCGCGCTGCGAGCAGTCCTGCTTTGACGAGGTGCGCGCCCATCGCACCATCATCAACTCGCTCTTGGACGAAATGCATCGCCCGGCGCTGCCCTACAAGTTCAAGTTCAAGTTCTCGGGCTGCGCCAACGACTGTGTGAATGCCATCCACCGGGCCGATTTTGCGGTGATCGGCACCTGGCGCGACGATATCAAGATCGACCAGGAAAAGGTCAAGGAACACGTCAAGGAGAAGGGGCGCAAGTACACGATCGACACGGTCGTTTCGATGTGCCCGACGCGGGCCATTTCGCTGAACGATGACGACACGCTGGAGATCGACAACCGGTCCTGCGTGCGCTGCATGCATTGCATCAACGTGATGACCAAGGCGCTCAGCCCTGGCGACGATCGCGGGATCTCGATCATGATCGGGGGCAAGCGGGCGCTGAAGATCGGAGACCTGATGGGGATCATGGTGGTGCCCTTCATGAAGCTGGAAACCGACGAGGATTTCGAAAAGCTCGAAGAGTTCGCCCAGAACGTTGTCGAGTTCTTTGCCGACAACGCGCTGGAGCATGAGCGGATCGGCGAGACCATCGACCGGATCGGCCTGCCGGCCTTCCTGGAGGCGCTGGATATCGAACCCGACCCGAACATGGTCAATCATCCGCGCACCTCTTGTTACGTGCGTACCGATGATTTCGACGAGGAAGCCGCGAAGTGGTTCGACCGGATGGCCGCCGAAAAGGCGGGCAGCACGGCGGCCGAGTAAGTCCAGGCCAGG
The DNA here is from genome assembly GCF_025673445.1 of Ruegeria marisflavi. Lineage (NCBI taxonomy): Bacteria > Pseudomonadati > Pseudomonadota > Alphaproteobacteria > Rhodobacterales > Roseobacteraceae > Ruegeria > Ruegeria marisflavi. Next base: position 119,662 of record NZ_JAOVQN010000007.1, on the reverse strand, counting down.
AGGGAGAGAGAGATGACGACCCAGGCAAAGACCCCCCGCGTCCCGGACGAAGTTGGCGTTCCGGACCCGTTCCAGTACATGCACCCGGTGATGAAGGCCAACTATGGCAACTGGGACTGGCACGAACGGCCGCGTCCCGGCGTGCTGCGCCATGTCGCGAAATCGGGGGACGTGATCTATACCGTGCGCGCCGGAACCCAGCGCCAGATGGATGTGTTCACCATCCGCAAGCTCTGTGACATCGGCGATGCCTATGCCGATGGCCATGTCCGGTTCACCACGCGGTCGAACATCGAGTTCATGGTCGCGGACGAGGGCAAGGTGGCCCCGCTGATCGCCGCGCTGGATCAGGCCGGTTTCCCGGTCGGCGGCACCGGTGCCTCGGTCTCGATGGTCAGTCATACGCAGGGCTGGCTGCATTGCGACATTCCCGGCACCGACGCCTCGGGCGTGGTCAAGGGGCTGATGGACATGCTGCACAAGGAATTCGTGCAGGAAAAGATGCCCAACCGGCTGCGGATCACCACCAGTTGCTGTCAGATCAACTGTGGCGGGCAGGGGGATATCGCGGTCAACGTGCAATACACCAAGCCGCCCAAGATCAACCACGATCTGGTTGCCAACGTCTGCGAACGTCCCGCCGTGGTGGCCCGCTGCCCGGTTGCCGCCATTCGCCCGGCGATGGTCAACGGCAAGCCTTCGCTGGAGGTGGACGAAAAGAAATGCGTCTGCTGCGGGGCCTGCTATCCGCCGTGCCCGCCGATGCAGATAAATGGCGCGGATTCGACCAAGATCGCGGTCTGGGTCGGCGGCAAGCATTCCAACGCCCGCTCCAAGCCCACGTTCCACAAGCTGGCTGTTGCCAACCTGCCCAACAACGCGCCGCACTGGCCCGAAGTGAAGGAGGTCGTGCGCCGGATCGTCGAAGCCTACAAGCACGACGCCAAGCATTGGGAGCGGATGGGCGAGTGGATCGACCGGATCGGCTGGAAACGGTTCTTCGAGATGACCGAACTGGCCTTCACCAAGCACCATCTGGACACGTGGACGGGCGCGCGCAAGACGATGAACATGTCCGCGCATCTGCATTTCTGACGCGAGAGGTTCGGACGTGAAGATCGGAGTAGTCGTCAGCGAAGGGCCCTATACCCATCAGGCCGCCGATACCGCCTATCAGTTCGTGAAGGCGGCGCTGGACAAGGGGCACGAGGTGCCGCGGGTGTTCTTCTATCATGACGGGGTCAATGTCTCGACCCGGTTGTCGGTGCCGCCGCAGGACGAGCGCCATATCCAGAAACAGTGGACGGCGCTGGCCCAGGAACACGAGATCGACCTCGTAGTCTGTATCGCGGCGGCGCAGCGGCGGGGGCTCCTGGACGAGAACGAGGCCAAGCGGCAGGGCAAGGATGCCCACAACATCGCCGAGGGGTTCCGGATCTCGGGGCTGGGGCAGTTGATCGAAATGGGTATCCAGACCGACCGGCTGGTAACGTTCGGGGATTGAGGCAAGGCGATGTCGGATATCAAGAAATTCCTCTACGTGAACCGCAAGCCGCCCTATGGCACCATCTATGCGCTGGAAAGCCTGGAGGTGGTGCTGATCGGCGCGGCCTTTGAACAGGACGTGTCGCTGGCCTTTCTCGATGACGGGGTGTTCCAGCTGACCCGCGGTCAGAACACCGACGCGATCGGGGTCAAGAACTTCTCTCCGACGTTCCGGGCGCTGGGCGATTACGAGGTGACCAAGCTTTATGTCGAGCGCGAGTCGCTGGAAGAGCGCGGCCTGTCCGAGGGCGATCTGCAAGAGATCACCTATGAGGACGAGGATGACGACTGGGAGGAGAAACCTTCGATCCGGGTCGTAAGCCGGGCCGAGATGGCAGGGATCATGGCCGATCAGGACGTCGTGCTGAGTTTCTAGGGGGTAGACATGTCAACCTTGCATACCGTGAACAAGTCACCCTTTGGCAACGCGACGCTCTCCAGTTGTCTGGGCCATTGCCTGCCGGGCGACGCCGTTTTGCTGATCGAGGATGCGGTCTATGGCGCGCTCGACGGGTCCGCGATGGCGGATCAGGTCAGGGCGCGGATGGGGGAGGTCGCGCTTTACGTGCTTGACGGCGATCTCAAGGCGCGCGGCATCGACGCGGGCAAGCTGATCTCGGGGGCAAAACCTGTGGGCTATGACGGGTTTGTCGATCTCGTCACAGAACATGACCGGACGCAGTCCTGGCTTTGAAAGATTTGCCCGGCGGTTCCGGGCACGCATAGGGAAGAGGAAAGAACCATGTCTTACCAGGTCAACGGCCACACCATCGAACATGATGAAGAGGGCTATATCACCACGCTCAGCGACTGGTCCAAGGAACTGGCCGATGAAATCGCCAAGACCGAGAACATCGACATGACCAGCGAGCATTGGGAAGTCGTGAATTTCCTGCGGGAATATTACGACGAGTACCAGATCGCACCGGCGGTGCGGGTGCTGATCAAGGCGATCAAGAAGTCGATGGGACCGGACAAGGGAAACAACAAGTACATGTACGAGCTGTTCCCTTATGGCCCGGCGAAACAGGCCTGCAAGATCGCCGGTCTGCCCAAGCCCACCGGCTGCGTCTGAGGCGAACAGGCTAACACCGCCCCTGACCCTGTTCAGGGGCAAAGCGAGGAGCAACCTGCGTGCTGGGAACCGTCTATGCCATCCTGTTCTATGTCGCGACACTGATCCTGCTGATCGGTGTGGTGCGCAAGATCAGGGTCTATGCGCGTGTTCCCGCCCCGCTCAAGATACCGACGACCCCCGCGCCGAAAACGCGCGGTGGCGTCATCCTGCGGGTGTTCCGCGAGGCCGTGTTCTTTGAAAGCCTCTACAAGTCGAACAAGTGGATTTGGCTTTTTGGCTGGGTGTTCCACATGGCCTTGTGGCTGGTTCTGGCGCGGCACCTGCGGTATTTCACGCAACCGGTCTGGGGCTGGGTCGAGATCGTGCAGCCCTTTGGTACTTATGCCGGTTTTGCCATGCTGGCCGGTCTGGCCGGGCTTTGGGCGCGGCGCATCCTTGTGGAGCGCATCCGCTATATATCGAACCCTTCGGATCATCTGATGCTGGCGCTGCTGATGGGCATCGGCGCTTCGGGCGCGATGACGCGCTTTGTCGCCCATACCGATATCGTGGCCGTGAAGGCGTACATGTTGGGGCTGATGCGGTTTCGCATCGGCGAACTGCCGGCGGACCCGACCCTGCTCGTGCATCTGGGGCTGGTGATCGTCCTGATGATCGTGTTCCCGATATCCAAGCTCCTGCATGCGCCGGGCGTCTTTTTCAGCCCCAGCCGCAACCAGGTCGACAACCCGCGCGAGGTGCGCCATGTCGCGCCCTGGGCCGCCAGGATGGAGAATTGAGCCATGGCCGACGGCGATACCCAGGTTCCCGAGCTTGCCTTTCCGCTGGATATTCCCTGTCTGAAACGGGGCGCGATGGAGGGGACGAAACCCTTTGTCGCACAGGCAGAGCATCAGGCGAAGCTGGGCTTTCCCGGCGAGCTGGTGCCGGACTGGAAGGAAAAGGCGCTGGCCAAGATGCAGGAGCTGGCCGAGAAGAACCGCGCCTTTCAGGTCTATCTGGATATCTGCGTGAAATGCGGCGCCTGCACCGACAAGTGCCACTATTTCCTGGGCACCGGCGACCCCAAGAACATGCCGGTGGCGCGGCAGGATCTGCTGCGCTCGGTTTACCGGCGCTATTTCACATTCGCGGGCAAGCATTTCCCCTGGCTGGTGGGCGCGCGCGACCTGACCGAAGAGGTGCTGAACGAGTGGTATTCCTACTACCACCAGTGCAGCGAATGCCGCCGTTGCTCGGTCTTTTGCCCCTATGGGATCGACACGGCCGAGATCACCATGGCGGCGCGTGAGATCCTCGACAGCGTGGGCGTGGGGCAGAAGTATTCCAACGAGATTATCGGCAAGGTCAAGGATATCGGCAACAACCTGGGTCTGAACCCCAAGGCACTGAGGGCGACGCTGGAGGATCTGGAAGAGGATATCGAGGACGATACCGGCGTCTCGGTGCGCCTGCCGCTGGATGAAAAGGGTGCCGATATCCTGCTGGTCACGCCCTCGGCCGATTTCTTTGCCGAGCCGCATATCGAAGGGCTGATCGGCTATGCCAAGGTGTTTCACGAGGCGGGCGTCAGCTGGACGCTGAGTTCCTATGCCTCCGAGGCCGCCAATTTCGGCCTGTTCATCGGGTCCTATGAGAACATGCGCGAAATCAGCCTGCGCATCCGCAAGGCGGCGCAGGATCTGGGCGTCAAGCGGATCATCTTTGGCGAATGCGGCCATGCCTGGCGGGTGGCCTATTCGTTTCTGAACACGCTGGCGGGACCGTGGGATTTTCTGGATCAATCCTATCCGGTGCCGCAGCACATCCTGGAATTCACCTGGGACGAGATCCAGAAGGGGACCCTGACGCTCGATCCCAGCCGGAACGACCATATCCGGCTGACCTATCACGACAGCTGCAACGTCGCCCGCGCGAGCGGCATGGGCGACTATCCCGGCGGCCAGTTCGAGATCCCGCGCAATGTCATCCGCGCGGTCTGCAACAACTTCTTCGACATGGAGCCCGACACGATCCGCGAGGCCACGCTGTGCTGTGGCGGCGGGGGTGGGTTATTGACCGATGACTTGTTGGACCTGCGGGTCAAGGGATCGGCGCCACGCATGAAGGCGCTGCAGAACGTGACCGAGGAACACGGGGTCACCCACATGGCCGCGATCTGCGCCATCTGCAAGACGCAGTTCGGAAAGGTCATGCCGAAATACGGATACGAGATGGACGCGATCCTGTCGGTCCATCAGCTGGTGTCGAACGCCATCATCCTGACGGGCCAAGAGGGTGAGGACGCCGATGAGGCGGACGACGCCTGAGACGAGAAAGAACCGGAGGAAGACAAGATGAAGGACCACGAAGAACAGGCACTGACCTTCCGCCGGTTTGAGGAAGGCGAGACCCCGTCGGACTGGGATCTGGAGGAAAAGATCTTCAACGCCGACCGCTCGTACAAATGCCCGACCTATGTGCACAAGACGCCGCCCTGCCAGGGGTCTTGCCCGTCGGGGCACGAAATTCGCGGCTGGCTGGCCATTGCGCGTGGCATGGACAAGCCGCCGGTCGAGGGCATGGAATGGCAGGAATACGCCTTTCACCGCATGGCGGCCGCCAACCCGTTTCCGGCGACCATGGGGCGGGTCTGTCCGGCCCCGTGTGAGGCAGGGTGCAACCGCAACGAGGTGGACGATTTTGTCGGCATCAACGCGGTCGAGCAGTATGTCGGCGACTGGGCCAATGCCAACGGGGTCAAGCACGTGGCACCCGGGGCCGATACCGGCAAAAGGGTCGCTGTTATTGGGGGTGGACCCGCCGGTCTGTCGGCGGCCTATTTCCTGCGGCTCGACGGGCATGCGGTGACGCTGTTCGAAGCCAATGACAAGCTGGGCGGCATGATGCGTTATGGTATTCCGGGTTACCGGACGCCGCGCGACATGCTGGACACCGAGATCAACCGTATTCTTGATCTGGGGGTCGAGGTGCGGCTGGGCACTCGTGTCGGCACCGATATCACGATGGGGGAACTGGAAGCATCCCATGACGCGATCTTTTGGGCGATGGGGGCGCAATCGGGCCGTCCGCTGCCGATCCCCGGATGGGAGGGGACCGAGAACTGCATCAACGGGATCGAGTTTCTGGACGCGTTCAACCAGGGCTATGTGCTGGGCACCGCACGGCGGGTGGTGGTGGTCGGCGGCGGCGATACCTCGATCGACGTGGCCTCTGTCGCGCGGCGTCTGGGCCATATCACCGCCGATTACCTGCCCGAGCGCAATGACGGCGCGCTCATTGACTTCACCAGCCATGATGTCGCCTCGTCGCTGACGCGCGAGGGGATGCAGGCGACGCTGACCTCTCTGTTCCCGGTCGAGAAGATGACCGCCGCCGAGCGCGAGCGTGAAGACGCAAAGCGGGAAGGGATCGAGATCAAGGGCGGTGTGATGCCGCTGGAGGTGATCCTGAAGGACGGCAAGGCCGTGGGCCTGCGCATGTGCGAATGCCAGATGAAGGGCAATGTGCCCGAACCTGTCGAAGGCACCGAATTCGAACTGGAGGCCGATATCATCATCGCGGCCATTGGCCAGATGGGCGACCTGAGCGGGGTCGAGGCGCTGGACAATGGGCGCGGGTTCATCGACATCGCCGGGGGCTATCAGGTCAAGGGGCGGGACAAGCACTTTGCCGGTGGCGACATCGTGCGGCCGCATCTGCTGACCACCGCAATCGGGCAAGGCCGTATCGCCGCCGACGCGATCACCGATTTCCTCGATGATGGCGAGATTGCGCGCAGGCCCAAGGTGGATGTGCATCACTTCAACCTGATGGCGGAACTGCATCAGCGCGGCAAGGACCCGTCGCCTTATGACCACTTGGCTGCGCGGGGCACCAATTCGGCTTCTTACGCGATCCACAATTTCGAGGACCGGTCCAGCTCGCAGATCATCCCGCATACCGAGCTGTTCAAGGGGCATTTCAAATATGTCGGACGCGAGCACCGCGAAGAAATCCATATTGCCGCCGATGCGGTGCTGGGGAATTTCGAAGAGCGCATCGTCGGTCTGACCGAAGCGCAGGCGCAGAAGGAGGGCGAGCGCTGCATGTCCTGCGGCATGTGCTTCGAATGCGACAATTGCGTGATTTACTGCCCGCAGGATGCCGTGTTCCGGGTCAAGAAATCCGACCGTACCGTCGGGCGCTATGTAGATACCGACTATACCCGCTGCATCGGCTGCCACATCTGCGCCGATGTCTGCCCCACTGGCTATATCAAGATGGGGCTTGGAGAGTGAGAATGCGCGCGTCGCTGCTGATTGCCGGGTTGATCGCGATGCTGGCCTCGGCGGTCTGGGCCGAGGGGCATGGCGGTCTTGGCCCGGTGATCCCCGAGGCGACGGGCAAGGCGCATCCCGAAGGCAATGATTACATGCGACGCTGGCATATGAGCATGATGCGGCATGATCGCGACGTGACCATGTACGAGGGCAAGCGGGAGCAGAACGCCTCGCTCGGCGGGTGTTTCGAGTGCCATGCGGCCAAGGACGAGACCGGCGCGCCGGTGACCTATGCGGATGAGCGGCATTTCTGCCGGTCTTGCCACGATTTTGTGGCGGTTAGGGTCGATTGCTTTGACTGTCATCGCTCGACGCCCGAAGGGTTCGAGGAACCACCGGCCCATGCGGCGTTGGGTGGGTTTTCCCCATCACTTGGGGCAGATGTGGGCGCGCTGGTGGCCTATCTCGGGGCGCGGGAGGAGGGGCAATGAGCCGCGGTGCAAAGAAAGATGTCTCGCGCCGGGATTTCCTGCGCAGCGGCGCGGCTCTGGCGACATTGCAACTGGCGCCCGGCGTGACCCTGATGGCCTTTGGCGGCAGCGAGGCCCATGCCGCCGCCGATGCCGGCAAACGCTGGGGCCTGTTGATCGACGCGTCGAAATGCGCGCCCGATTGCAATGCCTGCATCACCGCATGCCAGGACGAGAACGGCTGGAAAGGCAGCGGCAATGCCGAGACCGACGTGCAATGGATCCGCAAGGTCACGCTCAAGGACAAGAGCAGCGGCCGGGAAACCAGCCTGCCGGTGATGTGCCAGCATTGCGAAAGCCCGCCCTGCGTCGATGTCTGCCCGACCGGCGCTTCGTTCAAGCGCAAGGACGGGATCGTGCTGGTCGACAAGCATATCTGTATCGGTTGCCGCTATTGCATGATGGCCTGCCCGTTCAAGGCGCGCTCGTTCGTGCATGAACGTGTCACCAATCAGAAGACCCACGCCCCGCGCGGGATCGGAACGGTGGAAAGCTGCACCCTGTGCGTGCACCGCGTCGATGAAGGGCGCATTCCTGCCTGTGTCGAAGCCTGCGAGGCCGCCGGTCACGGTGCCATGGTATTCGGCGATCTGCTCGACCCCGAAAGCGAGATTTCGCGGCGCCTGGCCGAATACCCCTCGGTCGCCCTGCGCCCCGATCTCGATCTGAATCCGGGCGTCCGGTACAGGGAGATCTGAGCCATGGCGATTGACCGGACGCTGTACAGAGAGGTTCCCGCCACACGCGCCCTGTGGGGCGCGGGCCTGTTGTTGGCGAGCTTTCTTGTCGCGGGGCTGGCGTCGTTCTTCTATGTCGAACACCATGGTCATGCCGTGACGGGCATGACCAACCAGGTGGTCTGGGGGATGCCGCATGTCTTTGCCATCTTCCTGATCGTCGCGGCCTCGGGGGCGCTGAACGTGGCGTCGATGGCGAGTGTGTTCGACAAGGTGGTCTACAAGCCCTTGTCGCGGCTTTCCGGCATTCTGGCGATCTCGCTTCTGGCGGGGGGATTGTTGGTTCTGGTGCTGGATCTTGGGCGACCGGACCGGCTGTTGGTGCAGCTCACGCATTTCAATTTCAGCTCGATCTTTACCTGGAACATCCTGCTTTATTCGGGGTTCATCGCTGTGGTGGCGGTGTATCTCTGGGTTCAGATGGACCGGACCGTGCACCCGAAATGGACCAAGCCGGCGGGCGTGCTTGCCTTTGTCTGGCGGCTGGCGCTGACGACCGGCACCGGGTCGATCTTTGGCTGGCTGGTGGCGCGACCGGGATATGACGCGGCGATCATGGCGCCCCTGTTCATCGCCATGTCCTTTGCGCTGGGGCTGGCGGTTTATGTTCTGGTGCTTCAGGCGCTGTGCGCGCTCAGCGGGCGCGCTCTTGGACCCGAACGTGTGGGTGACATGATCCGCTTGCTTGGCCTGTTTGTTGCCGCAGTGCTGTATTTCACGGCGGTGCAGCACCTGACCAACCTTTATGCGACGGAACACAAGGGGTTCGAGCACTTCATCCTGGTGGATGGCGGGGTATATACCACGTTGTTCTGGGGCGTTCAGGTGCTGCTGGGGGGGCTGGTGCCGCTGGCGATGATCTATGCGGGCAAGGCGCGCCGTCAGGGCATGCCGACACTGGTGTCGGCGCTGGTGATCCTCGGCGGGCTGGCGCAGATCTATGTCATCGTCATTGGCGGGCAGGCCTATCCGATGGAATTGTTCCCCGGATATTCGGTGTCGTCGGACTTCTTCGATGGCGCGGTCGCGGCATATGTGCCCAGCCTGCCTGAAATCCTGTTGGGTCTGGGGGGCGTGGCATTTGCCCTGGTCGCAACGGGGGTAGGGGCCAAGGTTCTGCGGGTCCTGCCCTCGAACCTGTCCGATAGCAACCCGGTAACCAAGGGTTGATGCCATGTTGCTGGACCCGATGACTCCACATCCGTTTTCCCGGTTCGTAGCCATTCTGGGCCGGGGCAAGACCAAGCAGCGGCATCTGACCTATGACGAGGCGCTGGACGCCATGCGGATGATCCTGGATCAGCAGGTCTTGCCCGAGCAGATCGGGGCGTTCCTGATGCTGCTGCGGCTGAAGGAAGAAGCGCCCGAGGAAATCGCCGGTTTTGCCCAGGCGGTGCGTGAGCGGCTGGACCTGCCGGACAGTGTGCCACGGGTCGATCTCGATTGGTCCTCTTACGCGGGCAAGCGCATCCAGTTGCCGTGGTTCGTGCTGTCGGTCATGACGCTGGTCAGTCAGGGCACCCGCGTCGTGATGCACGGGACCGAGGGGCATACGCCCGGCCGGGTCTATACGCGCGGGGTGATCGAGTTGCTGGGCATGCCGGTGGCCTCCAGCCTGAGCGAGGCCGCGACCCAGGCTGAGACGCGCGGCTTCACCTATATCCCGCTTGAGGTGATGAGCCCGGTCCTGCGTCACCTGATCGAACTGCGCCCGGTTTTCGGCCTGCGCTCGCCGGTGCATTCCTTTACCCGGATGATAAACCCGTTCGACGCGCCCACGATGATGCAGGGGATTTTCCATCGCGGCTTCATGGATATTCATTCCGGCGCGGCCCGGGTTCTGGGCCAGCCGAATGCGGCGGTGTTCCGGGGCGAAGGGGGCGAGATCGAGCGGCGGCCGAACAAGCCGACGCAGGTCTGGACCACCCATGGCGCGGGCGAACCGATTGTCGAAACCTGGCCCGCGCTGTTGGACGATGCGCATCAGCCCGCCGACGCCCAGATGGAGCCGGAGCGCCTGTTTGCCGTTTGGCGCGGGGAGAAGACGGATGCCTATGCCGAGGCGTCGATCACCGGCACACTGGCGGTGACATTGCGCACCATGGGCCGGGCCGGTTCGCTGGCCGAGGCCGAAGACGCCGCCTCCCGGATGTGGCAGGCCCGGGACCGGGCGTTCCTTGAGGTGCGGCGGTGAGCGTGCCCAGCCTCATGATCTCGGCGGCGCATAAGTCGTCGGGCAAGTCTATTGTGTCCTCGGGGCTGGCGGCGGCGCTGTCGCAGCGTGGCCAGACGGTTTCCGTGTTCAAGAAGGGGCCCGACTACATCGACCCTATGTGGCTGTCGCGCGCGGCGGGGCGCGCCGCCTACAACCTCGATTTCAACACCATGTCCCGGGCCGAGATCCTGCGGTTATACGCGCGGAAATCGGCGGGCTGCGATCTGGGGCTGATCGAGGCCAACAAGGGGCTGTTCGACGGTCTGGACCCGCAAGGCAAAGACTGCAACGCGGCGCTCGCGCATCTGCTGGGGGCGCCGGTCGTGCTGGTCATAGACGCCCGGGGAATGACCCGGGGCATCGCCCCCTTGTTGCAGGGCTATGTCCATTTCGACCCTGACCTGCAAATCGCAGGTGTCATATTGAACCGTACTGGCGGCACCCGGCATGAGCGCAAGTTGCGGCAAGCCATCGAGGACTATACTGATCTGGACGTGCTGGGGGCGATCCGGGAAACGCCGGAACTGGATATCTCGGAGCGTCACCTGGGCCTGACGACCCCGGCGGAATGTCCCGGAGTGGAGACATTCTTGGAGAGCGCCGCGCGGATCGTGGCGAGCTCGGTCGATCTTGACCGGATCTGTGCATGTGCTGGAGAGGCCCGGGAGCTGTCGGTCCCGGAGAGCGGACACAAAACACATAGACGCGCCGGCCCGGGGTTGCGGATCGGGATCGCGCGGGATGCCGCTTTTGGCTTCTACTATCCCGACGATCTGGAGGCGTTCGAGGCACAGGGGGCGGCGCTTGTGCCTATAGACATGCTGCGCGATGCCGAGTTGGCGGATGTCGATGGGCTGTTCCTTGGCGGCGGTTTTCCGGAAACGCAGATGTCCGAGCTTTCGGCGAATGTCTCGATGCGCAACTCGGTCAGATCGGCGCTGGAGCGTGGCTTACCCGCCTATGCGGAATGCGGCGGGCTGATGTACCTGTGCCGGTCCATCAGTTGGCAGGGCGAGAGCAGGCCAATGGTCGGGTTCTTTGACGTCGACGCCGTCATGCAAGCGCGCCCGCAGGGCAGGGGATATGTGCGGTTCTCCGCCACGCGCAATGCGTTGTGGTCGGCCGGTGAGGGCGAAACGAAGGCGCACGAGTTTCACTATGCCAGTCTGGAAAACATGGGCCCGGCCCCTTTCGCGCGGCATGTCTTGCGCGGGCGGGGCATTGACGGCGCCCATGACGGGCTGGTCAAGTCGAACACGACGGCCGGGTTCATTCACCTGCGCAACGCGTCCGCCGCCCCCTGGGTCAGCCGGTTTCTCGGCTTTGTAGAGACCTGCCGCCAAACGAAAAACCCCGCGCCATGGGCGCGGGGGTCGGCCTGATTGCGTTTTTCTCAGGCGCGTTTGATCTCGAAGCGATAGATGTCGCCTTCGCTGCTGGAACTCATCAGTTTATTGCCGGTCTGCTTGCAGAAGGCCGCAAAATCGGCAACCGATCCCGGATCGGTCGCGCGCACTTCCAGGATCTGTCCGGCGCTCATGCCTTTCAGAGCCTTCTTTGCCTTGATGATCGGCAGGGGGCAGTTCAGCCCTTCTGCATTAAGTGTCTGGTCTGCCAAATGATTTCCTCCCATTTGAAGTGCAGTTTTGTCAGATGAACAGGTTGATGTCCGAGCGAAGCGCCTTTTCCATGTAGGTCGCCGCCCCGCCGATCTCCATTTCGTCGATCATGTCCTTGCGGTCATATTCGAACAGATCGAGCGTCATCTGGCAGCCGATCATCTTGACCTCGGATTCGATCGCGGCCTCGCGCAGTTCCTCGATCGAGGCGACGCCTTTCTTTTTGATCAGGTTCTTCATCATCTTGCCGGCCGCGGCGCCCACGCCGGGGACCATACCCATCATGTTTGGCATAGGCATATGCATGCCCATCATCGGCATTTCCATCGCCGGGTTGCCCAGCGTGGTGAACTTCAGGTTCAGATCTTTCTTCAGCAGAGTAAGACCATAGAAGGTAAAGAACATGGTGACCTCGACATCCATGGCCGCGGCGGTCGTGCCCAGGATGAACGGAGGATAGGCCCAGTCCAGAGACCCCTTAGTGACGATGATTGACATGCTTTTCGCATTGTCCAAATTCTGTGTGTCGAGCATGCGATCCTCCCTAATCCCGCTGCCAGACACAGAGTATCATTCACATAGCTGAATGTATATGTTTTGTTGTGAGGGGCTGGATATTCGATCCTGAAAAAAACCACATGAGTAATTCGCCCCTGCCCTTGCACCAGAGGGCCTACCCAAGCCGAAGAGCATCCGTTCTCCGTTGCTCTCCTGTTCTCCGGATAAACACGCGGCTGCCTGTCGGTCGTGGCTTCACGGTGGAATGAGAATTGAACAAAGCGGATTTGTTGAAACCGCTTTAACGGGAGAAAGCTCACCTAGGTCGATATGTCTAAGTCATTGATATGATGTGGAGGCGAGTACCGGAATCGAACCGGTGTACACGGATTTGCAATCCGCTGCGTCACCACTCCGCCAACTCGCCTTTGTAAGTAAAATCAATTACTTGAGGTGGTGTGAGGCGGGTTCTACCAGCTTTCCGGATTGCCGTCCAGATGGCAATCGCAGAATTCGCGCCAAATTCGCGGGCGGGCCGCGCCGCGGTGCCGCGGTCTTTTGGGCAATGGGACGTTGCCGCTGGCCTGCCATTGTGGCAAAAGCCGGGTAAGTAATCTGCTAGTGAGCTGCAAAATGACCGAATTCGCCAATCGCCGCCGCATGATGGTTGATACCCAGGTCCGCCCTTCGGATGTCACCAAGTTTCCGATCATTCAGGCGATGCTGACGGTTCAACGCGAGAACTTTGTGCCGGATGCGCAGCGAGAAGCCGCCTATGCGGATGTCATGGTTGACCTTGGAGAGGGGCGGTATCAGTTGGAGCCGCGCACGCTGGCCAAAATGCTGGATGCGGCGAATATCGCGAGCAACGAGATGGTGCTCGATATCGCGGCCGGGCTCGGGTATTCCTCGGCGGTTGCGGCGCGGATGGCGGAACTTGTGGTCGCAGTCGAAGCAGACGAAGCAATGGCGGAAGAGGCGCAAACGCAGCTCATGGATGCAGGCGCCGACAATGCCATTGTTCACTCGGGGCCTCTGGCCGAGGGTGCGGCCGAGCATGGGCCCTATGACGTGATACTGATTCAAGGCGGGGTGGAAATCATACCGCGGGCATTGCTCGATCAACTCAAGGATGGCGGTCGGATCGTCGCGGTGTTCATCGAGGGTGCTGTGGGTGTGGTGCGCCTGGGCCGAAAGGCCGGCGCTCAGGTGTCCTGGCGGTTTGTGTTCAATGCGACGGCGCCGGTGCTGCCAGGGTTCGAGCAGGTCCCGGAATTCGCGCTTTAATACAATACCTGAGACGACGTGGGTCCTTGCCTTTTTTGCCGGGACACAGGCATTCTCAGCGCAGGCAAAAACGAAGTAACGAGGGAGGCAGGGCAATGCTGAGACTGGTTTCGGGACGCGTGGCGAGAATGGCGGCGTTTGCCGCGAGTGTCGCCGTACTGGCCCTGGGTCCGCGGAGCGCTGTGGCGGACAATATCGCGGACGCCTTGATTGGCGCATACAATACAAGCGGTCTGCTTGAACAGAACCGCGCCTTGCTACGGGCTGCAGACGAAGATGTAGCTATTGCTCTTTCCACGCTGCGTCCGATCATCGATTGGACCGCGCGGATCCAAAGCAGTTACACCAAGTCCGGCAATGCTCTTGTGTCTTCCACGAGCCATCCCGACACGTTTTTTACAGGGCTTGAGCTGACCCAACTCATTTATGATGGCGGTGCTTCGGTCCTGGGAAAACACGCGGCGCAGGAAACCGTGCTCTCGACACGTCAGGCATTGCTTCAGGTAGAACAGCAGGTGCTTTTTCGTGCAGTTACCGCGTATCTGAACGTGCTGTTGCAGGAAGAGACCGTTTCGATCCGCCAGAACAACGTGAACTTGCTGGGTGAAGAGCTACGCGCCTCGCAAGATCGATTTGAAGTGGGCGAGGTGACCCGTACCGACGTCGCTCTGTCTGAATCCCGGCTGGCGAACGCAAGGGCAAACCTGGCCGACGCCAACGGGGCGCTGACCACAGCGCACGCGGAGTACATCAATGCGGTCGGTCACCACCCGGGCCGCACCACCGGGCAGCCGTCGCTTCCAGGTCTGCCACGGTCTGAGGCAGATGCCGCTGCTTTGGCGCAGCGCAATCATCCGTCGCTCTTGTCGGCACAGCACCAGGTGCGCGCACTGGACCTTGCTGTTGACCGGCAGAACGCAGCGCTTGGACCGACGGTCCGCTTCAATGCCGAGATCGGCATGACCGACGATTTTGGCGGATCTGATTTCGCGGATACGGCGGCGGCGCGCATCATTTATTCGCAACCGGTCTACTCTGGTGGCCGCCTGATGTCGCAAGTGCGCCGAGCAATGGCACAGAGAGACGCGTCGCGCGCTAACCTGTTGAATGTGCAAAGGGATGTGACCCAAGACGTCAGCGATGCCTACGTACGTTTTCAGACGGCCAACGCCAGCCTGAGCGCGTCCGACGAGCGGGTACGTGCCGCGCAGGTGGCCTTTGATGGCATCCGTGAAGAAGCGACCTTGGGCGCGCGGACGACATTGGATGTGTTGACCGCTGAACAGGATCTGCTGGATGCGAAACTGTCCCAGGTTACCGCACGCACTGAGCGCTCTCTGGCAGCTTATCAACTTTTAGTTGCGCAGGGCCTGTTGACAGCTGAACGGCTGGGGTTGGCTGTGCAAATCTATGACCCTACACTTTACTACAACCTAGTGAAGAGTGCTCCGTCTGCGATCTCGAAGCAGAGTCGGGATCTGGATCGTGTTCTGGAAGCGCTCGGCAAGAAGTGACAATTCGTGTCATCTGTTGTCGGATCAGCGGATATTCGTTACACTCCTTGACGAGGCCAAGAGTGGTAACAACAAATGTCTGACCCTGCAAAGTCCGTAGAGATTGAGGATGTCCTATCCTCGATCCGAAGATTGGTAAGCGAAGAGGGCCGTTTCGAGGCGCGCCCTAAAGGGCCTGCGGTACGGCCGGGAAAGCTGGTGCTGACTCCAGCTTTGCGTGTTGCTGACCGGGCCGAGGCTGATGCCCGCGCCGACAAGCAAGCACTGGCGAATACTGCCACCGATGAACCAGTAAAGGTCGATCCCTCCGCCGATGAGTTGCTCCAGGCAGATGCCCCCGCGGATGAATTTGTAGAGGTCGATACAGCCTCGGATGAACTGGTAGAATCTAACAGTGCTGCCGATAAACTGGTACAGGAGCCTGAAGCAGCGAGCGAGGGCGAGACAGTTGATGCGTCCGCGCCTTGGAATGATCCAGATGCAACGCTTTTTTCGGCGGCACAGGCCGCGGGCGAACCAATCATCCAGGCGGATCATGCGGTGGCAGAGGAAGGTTTCCCCGAGCCGGAAGCACTTCATGAACCGGATGCGCCGGATGCCGAGTTGGTGCTGGCCAGCGAAGAGCCCCTGAGCGCGCGGATCGAGGTGCTGGAGGCTGTCATCGCCCAAACGGACGACAATTGGGAGCCTGATGGGTTGAGCCCGGACGCCTATTCCGGGACACGGGTCGATGCAATGGAATGGCAAGACCATTTGTCCCCGGCTAGCGACGAAGGCACGGTCGACGAAAGCACGGCCGAGGAGATCCCGGTCGATGTTGCTGACGATTCGATCGAACTCGATGCTGACGAAGCCTCGGATTATGATGAGCTTGAAGACGAGCGGTCCATTCTGTCGCCGGAAGAAGGCTATCTGGATGAAGAGAGTTTGCGGGAGCTTGTTGCGGACATCGTGCGCGAAGAGCTTCAGGGTGCATTGGGGGAGAGAATTACCCGCAATGTGCGCAAGCTGGTGCGCCGCGAGATCCATCGCGCGCTGACAGCACAAGAATTCGAGTGATCAGGCCCCTCGCGGCGTTTCCGAAAGCTCAAGCAACAGGTCGAGGTCCAGATGGGCCTCGATATGCTCTGCCAGCGCGTCCAGTACCTGCTCGACACCGTCTTCGTATCCGACCAGCGCTTCCTGCCCGAATTCGGCCAGATAGCGTGCGCGGAACGGGTCCGAGGTGAATACCCCGTGCAGATAGCTGCCCCGAATCCGCCCGTCGGCGGATGCGGCGCCTTCTGGGCGCCCGTCGATCTCCAGCCATGCGCGCGCGCAGTCGGGGCCCGAGGTCCGGCCGATATGGATCTCGTATCCGGTCACCGGCTCGCCGCCGGGAACGGCAGTAGCATGGCGCAGGGTGACCTGTTTGTCGCTGGTCATGACGGTGTCGACATCCAGCAGGCCAAGACCGTCGACCTTGCCCGGGCGCCCCTCGATTCCTTCGGGGTCGTCGATGCCGTGTCCCAGCATCTGATATCCACCGCAAAGCCCCAGCACATGGCCGCCGCGCCGCACATGGGCGTAGAGGTCGATGTCCCAGCCTTGGGCGCGGAAGAAGGCGAGATCGCCGATGGTGGACTTGCTGCCGGGCAGCAGAACCAGATCGGCATCGCCGGGCAGGGGGCGGCCCGCCGGGATGATTTCGACCGTCACGCCGGGTTCGGCGGACAGCGGATCCAGGTCGTCGAAATTCGCCATGCGTTCCAACTGCGGCACCGCCACCTTGAAGGTGCCGCCCGCGCTGGAGCGGATATCCATCATATCCTCGGCCGGCAGGCGCCAGGCATCGTGAAACCACGGAACCACGCCCAGGCAGGGCCAACCGGTGCGACGGGAGATATCATCGCGGCCCTCGTCGAAGAGGGAGATGTCGCCCTTGAAGCGATTGACGGCAAAGGCGCGGATCTGTGCCAGATCACCAGGTTCCAGGACCGCTTTGGTGCCCACGATCTGGGCAATCACCCCGCCGCGATGAATATCGCCAACCAGGACCACAGGCACACCAGCGGCGCAGGCAAACCCCATATTGGCTATGTCGCCCGCCCGCAGGTTGGTTTCCGCTGGGCTGCCCGCGCCTTCGACCAGCACTAGGTCAGAGTCGCCGCACAGCCTGCCGAAGCTTTCCAGAGCCTTCTCCAGCAGATGCGCCTTGTTCTTGCGGTAGTCGCCCGCGCGCATCGTGCCGGCCCGCTTGCCCTGTACGATGATCTGCGCGCCTGTGTCAGTTTCAGGCTTCAGTAGGATCGGGTTCATGTCGGTATGCGGGATCCGTCGCGCCGCCCGCGCTTGCAGTGCCTGGGCGCGGCCGATCTCTCCGCCGTCCTCGGTGGCGGCGGCGTTGTTCGACATGTTCTGCGGCTTGAAGGGCGCCACGCGCAGCCCCCGCCGAACAAAAGCCCGCGCCATGCCCGCGACCAGCATCGACTTGCCGACGTTGCTGCCGGTTCCCTGAATCATGATCGCGCGAACCATGCGTGCTCCCGTTGTCCGTCGCTGGAAGATGATCCGAAATCCGGTGCCGTGACCAGTCCCCCTGCGGCATTCGGTGTCCGGTTGCCGTCATGCCCCGAACCAACGAAAAACGCGCTCCCCGAACGGAGCGCGCCTTTTGTCGACAGCCTTGATGTGTCAGGCGGCTTCGGCCTGTGCGGCGTTGCGGCGCTCGCTCTCTTCGCGCGACAGCGCGACAGAGGTACGGACCCCACGTCCCACGAATTCCATCAACCCGCGCACGACGCGTTCGTTCGGGTCGATACCGGCACAGCTCAGCACCTCGCGCCCATCACGCGAGCGGGCCCAACGGGCGATCTGTTCGGGGCCATTACCGTACTTCTTGTCGTCGGCGATGGCATCATCCAGCGCGGCCAACACAACGGCCGCAAACAGTTTTCTAGCACGGTTGCCTTGCTCGTTGTTGTAGGCGGTGCCGTCAACGAAATCTTTCATCTCGTCTTCCTTGTTGTTCTTGCTCTTGCAATTTTCGGCGTAGCGTTGCTTATGACCGATTGGACTCGATTCGGGTACCCCATTAATGCATAGATGAGTTGCATGTTTTGCATAACTGCTGCGATTGCAGCACTAGGTTTCGTTGTCTTGCCAGGGATCGTCCCGCCAGATATAGGGGCGCAAATGGGTGCATCAACCGTCGTGTGAAGGAAATATGTCATGCCCAAGATCAACGGAAACGAAATCCGCCCCGGCAATGTTCTGGAGCACAATGGCGGGCTGTGGGCGGCTGTGAAGGTCGACCATGTGAAGCCCGGCAAAGGCGGGGCCTTTGCTCAGGTCGAACTGCGCAACCTGCGTAACGGGTCAAAGCTGAACGAACGGTTCCGCTCTGCCGACAAGGTCGAGCGTGTGCGTCTGGAGCAGAAAGACCAGCAATTCCTGTATGAATCCGATGGGATGCTGGTGTTCATGGATGCCGAAACCTATGAACAGATCGAACTGCCCGCCGAACTATTGGGAGAGCGCCGGCCCTTCCTTCAGGATGGCATGACCATCCTGGTCGAGTTTCACGAGAGCGAGGCTCTGAATGCGACGCTGCCGCAGAAGGTGACCTGCAAAATCGTCGAGACCGAGCCGGTGGTCAAAGGCCAGACCGCGGCCAACTCCTTCAAGCCCGCATTGCTGGACAATGGCGTCAAGGTGATGGTGCCCCCGTTTATCGGGCAGGACGAAATGATCGTCGTGAATACCGAGACCATGGAGTACTCCGAACGCGCATAACGTTGCGTCACAAGGCCGCCCGATGGGCGGCCTTTTTCGTTTCATCTTCCCTGCGGCCCTTACGGGACCTCACCGGATCAGGTCGCGCAGTAATTCGAACTTGATTCTGTTGGCGCTGACCTGGCGGTAGAATGCGATCAGAAAGGCGGTAGGCCCCTGAATACGGCCCAACCCGCTGACCGCGGCAACCACGGTTCCCACATCCGTACGACCATGTAGAACCAGCCAGCCGCCAAGCATCAGCACCGCGACCGTGCCCGCGCCATTGATGGCGCTGAGCACGAACTTGGTCGACAGTTTCCACAGGAACATGTTGCGCCGGGTGTCATAGATCTCGTCGAACTTGGCCTCGATCCCGGCAATTTCGTCGGTGATGTCCTGCCTGCTCAATTGCTCGCTTGCGGCCCGCAGCAGTTTCACGCGCAGGGCGACATAGCGGTTCACCTTCCGTTGCGACAGCAGGACGATGGCGATCTGCGGCAGGATCATGCCCGCCGCGATCAATCCCAATCCCGGCTGGGTAGAGGAGATATAGCCGATCACGCTGATCAGTGTGCCGATCTGCACCACCGGGTCGGAGAACGCCCCGCCAGCGAATTTACCCAGCTCTTCCGCCTCGGCGGTAACTGCGGCGGTCAGGGTGCCCTGACTCAGATCGTTGCTTTGCGCAGAGGCGCGTTCAACCAGCCGTCTGCGGATCAGGCGGATGACATGCTCTCCCAGCGTGCCCGACAGAAACCCCATCAGGAATTTGAGCAGCAGGCTGAGCAGGATCACGGCGCCCATCCCGGCGCCGAGCACGAACAGTTGGCCGGTGTCGAGCGAGGCCTCGGTCAGGTGGTTGACGATGTCCCGTTGAAACTCCAGCGGGGCGGCGGCCAGAGCGGCGATCGCCAGGGAGAGTATGATCAACACCACCTGACGGCGCGCGCTGACCCGCCAGATTGCGGCGTAAAGCTGAAACATCCCCGGTCCCCTGATCGTTTACGGGAAATCTGCCGCGCCGCGCCGCAAAGATCAATCAGTCCATGCGCACGCGCGCCGCCCCGGCCTGCAACTCTCCACCGGCACGATCGAAGCGGAGATAGGCGATTGCGTGATCGCCGGATCGGGTGTGCAGGGTGCCGACTGTCTTGCCGTCTGCGGTGATCTCGATGCCGGGGGCTGCGGAACCCTCGACTGTGACTTTTGCAAGCCCCTTGCGCAATTCTGTCTTGTGCTTCATGCGGGCGGTGACTTCCTGACCGACATAACACCCTTTGCGAAAGTCGACCCCGTTCAGCGCCTCGAACCCGGCTTCCAGAATGTAACTGTCCCCGGTCAGTTCGATCCCGGTTTCGGGAATGCAATGAGCAACCCGGATCGCGTTCCAGTCGCTGCCGTCGTCGCTCTCTGCGGCCCCGGTATACGCACGCCACCCAAGCGCGGGATGGCGGGGGTCCATGAGTGCGCTCTCGGGCGCGGGGCCGGTACCGCGTTGCAGATGCAGGCCGCTTTCACCAATGGTGACATCCGCCCGCAATTTGTACATGGACAGGCGTTTCACCAGCCCGTCCGCCAATGGCTCTGCCACATCCAGCAGGATCGATGCGCCGTCCCGTTTCAAAAAGAAATCGGCCAGATACTTGCCCTGCGGGTTCAGAAGGGCCGCATAGACCAGCCCCCGATCCAGCTTGCGCGTGTCGTTGGTGACCAACCCCTGAAGAAAGTCTTCCGTGTCGGCTCCGCTTAGTCGCAGGATACGTCGGGTGGGCATGTCTTGGTCCTCGTCATCGCCGTCAGACCCGTGATATAGGAGAACCCGCCCAACTGACCAGAGGCCAGAGGAAACAGACCTTGCCAGCCAAGCTCAGCATCGTGATTCCGACCCTTGCGGCCGAGGCAACCCTGCCTCGGGTTTTTGCCGCCCTGATGGAGGGGTTGCCCATGGGTCTGATCCGAGAGGTGATCGTGACCGATGGCGGATCCGAGGACCGAACACTTGATATCGCCGAGGAGGTAGGGGCCGTCGTACTGCAAGGCTCACCATCGCGGGGGGGGCAACTTAGGCGCGGCTGCGCCGTGGCGCGGAGCGAGTGGATCCTGATCCTGCATGCTGACACGGTGCTGGATGCAGGATGGTCCGGTGTGGTGTCGGATCACATCGCCAGCAGCGAAAGGGCGGCGGTCTTTCGGTTGGCATTTGCCGCGCGGGGTCTTGGGCCTGCCTGGGTCGCGGGCTGGGCCAACCTGCGGACGCGATTTCTCGGGCTCCCCTATGGCGATCAGGGTCTTTTGATCCGCAGCGAGGACTATGAGGCCGCAGGCGGGTATCCTGACCAGCCCTTGATGGAAGATGTGCATCTGGTGCGGGCGCTGCCCGCCCCGCCTGTCCTGCTCCCGTCGGGCGCCGTGACCGGGGCCGACAGGTACCTGCGGGACGGATGGTTCGGGCGCGGGGCGCGCAATCTGTGGACGCTGCTCAGGTATTTCGGTGGTGTCTCGCCGGAACGGCTGGCGCGGGCCTACAGGCGATAGGGGGCGGTCCAGATTGGTACCCAGAGAAGAAACAGGTTCATGACAAGCTTGCCCGATGTGACACCGACCAGCGACGATCCGGAACGGAGGGCATGGGTCCGCCTGTTCGAGGCCGATCCCGACGGGGTGATTGCTTGTCCGTCCTGCGATACGCTGCATGTGGCAGAGACGATCGCGCCGGGGCAGGTCGCGCGGTGCAAGCGCTGCCATTTCACCCTGATCGCTCCGCGACGGGATACTTTGAACCGGACCCTGGCGCTGGCGCTCACCTCGGCCATCCTTATGGTGGCCATGCTCAGCTTTCCTTTCTTGACTCTGACCCGGCAGGGCTTGTCCAACGAGGTGTCGATCCTTGGCATGATCGGCGGCCTTGCGCATGGCTGGTACATGTTGCTGGCCTTTGTCGTCGCAATGTTCGTGGTCGGCGTGCCGATGCTGCGGGCGGGTGCCTTGATCTATGTGGTCTGGGGGCTGCGCCAGAAACGCGCGCCGCGCGCCGCGCGCGAGGTGTTTCGCCTGGCCGAGGCGATGGCGCCCTGGGCCATGACCGAGGTGTTTCTGATCGGGACCGGGGTTGCCCTGGTCAAGGTGGCTGGGCTGGCGCGTGTGGGCTTTGAGGAGGCATTCTGGATCTTCTGCGTGATGGTGCTTGTGCTTGCGCTCAAGAATGCCTCGGTCTGCCGCTGGACGATCTGGACTATGATCCGGGAGCGGCAGGAATGATGCGCGCGACGGATATCGGCTGGATCGGCTGCCACAATTGTGGCGCCGTTCATTCCAAGGGAGGGCAGACGTGCCGCACCTGTGGTTCGGCCCTGCATCACCGGTTGCCCAACAGCATGCAGAAGCTTTGGGCCTGGCTGCTCACCGGTATCTTTTTCCTGATCCCCGCCAATCTTTACCCGCTCTTGAGCAACGAGATCTTCGGCCATGAGGAAGGCCACACGATCCTTGAAGGGATCCTTCTCTTTGCCCAGTCCGGGGACTACTTGGTCGCCGGGGTGATCTTCCTTGCCAGTTTTGTCATCCCGTTTTTCAAGGTCGCGGTGATCGCGACGCTGGCCCTTTCGATACAGCATGGCTGGCAGCTGTCCCCAAGGCTGCGGCACGTGCTTTACGAGTTTGTCGAGTTCATCGGGCGCTGGTCCATGATTGACGTGTTTGTTGTGGCATTGCTGACCGGTCTGGTGCATCTGGGGGCAATCCTGGCGTTTCTGCCGGGGGCGGGGGCGATCTGTTTCGCATTGTCAGTGATCTGTACAATGCTTTCGGCACAGGCGCTTGACGCCAAGTTGATCTGGGACGGTGTAACGAATGAATGACGACATGGAACTTGCCCGTCCCGAGGTGGAGACCAGCCGGGCGCGCGGCTGGCGCGGCCTGTCTCTGGTCTGGCTTGTGCCTGTCGCCGCGGTTGCGGGCGCGATGGGGCTGGCCTGGCAGAACTATGCCAACCGCGATGTCCCGATCCGCATCGCCTTTGCCGACGCAACCGGGATCGAACCCGGTAAGACCGAGATTCGATATCGCGAAGTTGGTGTTGGTACTGTTCGGTCGCTGCAATTCAGCGACGATCTCAATCAGGTCGTGGCGCATGCGGAAATCAACCGTGACCTGGCCCGCTATCTGGATAAGGACACGCGGTTCTGGCTGGTGACGGCGCGCGTCGGCCCGGGCGGTATCAGCGGGCTCAATACCTTGTTGTCAGGGTCCTATATCGCCGCGGACTGGGATGCGGAAACCGGAGACTCGTCACGGGATTTTGTTGCAGAAGAAGTTTCACCCGTGGTGCCGCCGGGAACCAAGGGGCGGCCCGTGGTGCTGGTGGCGCCCGATAGTGGCTCGGTCTCGGTCGGCGCGCCGATCCTGCACAAGGGGGTGCAGATGGGCAAGGTTGCCGCCGTGCGCTTCGACCCACTCAGCGGCTCGGTCCTGATCAGCGGCTTCATCGAGGCGCCGTATGACAAGATGATTACCTCGGGCACGCGATTCTGGAATGTGTCGGGTATCGGCCTGGAACTGGGCGAGGGCGGCATTCAGCTGAAAGTGGACAGTCTGGCTTCGCTGTTGCAGGGCGGGATTGCCTTTGACACGCCGGTATCGGGTGGCGAGGCGGTGGGCCGGCGGCCGGTGTTCGACCTCTATCCCAACGAAGCATCCGCGCGCGACGCCCTGCTGGGGGACACCCTTCAGGCGACGGTCGAGATCATGTCGAGTTTCGAAGGGTCCGTGCGCGGGCTGAGAGTTGGCTCTGAGGTTCTGTTTCGGGGCGTCAAGGTGGGTCAGGTCAAGCATATGACTGCCCAGGTCGACGAAGTCGAAGGCCAGTCCCCGGAAATCAGGATGCAGGTCCTTTATACGGTCGAGCCTTCTCGCCTGGGGCTGCACGACGTAAAGACCGCCGAGGATACCTTGTCGCTGTTGTCCACCATGGTGGAGCGCGGCGGGTTGCGGGCACGGCTTATGCCTGCGTCGTTGTTCTCTGGTGGGCTGGTGGTACAGCTTGTCGAAGACAACCAGGCAGAGTCCGCTGTCATCGACCAGAAAACGGCGCCGTTCCCGATCATGCCCTCCTTGCCGACACCGCCAGACACGCTGGCCGTCGCATCCCAGAACGTGCTTGACCGGGTGGCCGCCTTGCCGGTCGAAGAATTGATGCAGCGCGCGATCACGTTGTTGGACAACGTCAATTCCATCGTCGCCGACGGCGATACGCGTGCCTTGCCTGCCGATATCCGCAGCGTGCTCGACAATGTGAATTCGGTGGCCGGCTCGGAAAGCCTGCGGACGCTGCCCGACGATCTGCGTCAGGCTGTGGCTTCGGTAAATGCGGTTCTGGACCGGTTCACACAGGATGAGGGCTCACAGAAACTGGTTGCCGCACTCGAAGAGGTGCGCGTGGCCGCGACCTATGTGACGGAGTTCAGCGCAGAACTGCCGGCTTTGGTGTCCAACATTGACCGGCTGGTGGCCAAGGCCGATGCACTGCCGCTCGAGGATGTGGTGGCTTCGGCCGGTGACGTCCTGCAAACAGCCAATGCGTTCCTTGAGAAAGAGGACGTAACCCGTGTGCCTGCCGCGCTTTCCGCTGCGCTGGAGCAGGCGGAGAAAACCCTGGCCTCGATCGACACGACGGTGGGTTCGGTCAACGAAACACTTGGCCGGTTCGAGGAACAGCAGGTGTCCCAGACCCTGATCGACGCATTGAACGACGTGCGCACAGCCGCCGCCAATGTCGAGGATGCCAGCGCCGGGTTGCCGTCGCTGGTGGAAGACATCGACAGGCTGGTGGCAACGGCGAATGAATTGCCGTTGGGCGATGTGGTGGCCTCGGCCGATCAGGTGATGCAGTCGGCGGACGCCTTCCTGCGCAACGAGGACATGGAAAAGGTGCCCGGCGCCCTGTCGGGCGCATTGGAGCAGGTGCAGCAGGTACTGGCCGAGTTGCAGGCGGGTGGTGCGGTCGAAAACCTGAACCGCACCCTGGAAACCGCAAGCTCGGCCGCAGAGTCGGTGGCGCTTGCGGTCAAGGATCTACCCGAGCTTGCCCAGCGGCTGGACGATCTGGCCGACAGCGCCGAAGCGACCATCGGAGCCTATGGGCCGGGCTCTCCGGTCAATCGCGAGGTGCAGGCCGCCATCGGCGATCTGCGCGCCACGGTCCGGTCGCTGAACGCACTGGTCGAAGCCATCCGGCGAAAACCCAATTCCCTATTGGTAGGACGTTGACCTATGAGAAAGCTGTTTTCCGTTGCACTGATTGCACTTGCGGCCTGTAGTGCACCCGAGGAGCGATATCTTTTGCCGGAAATCACCGGTGTCGACACCTATCGGACAGGGGTGCGCACGGTACAGGTCGCCCGGATGGATCTGCCTGCCTATGTCAGCGACAGCGAGATCACGCTGCTGGGTGACGACGGCGTGTTGCGACCGACCAAGGCGGGATTCTGGGCCGACGATCCCGAGCGGGCCATGAGCGAGATGCTGGCGGCTGGACTGGATCAGGCTCTCAGCGCCTCTGTCGCCGCCGATCCGTGGCCGTTCGAGACCCCCGCCGATGTTCAGGTGGCGGTCAAGGTGCATCGGCTGTCTGGCGTTCCGGGGCAGAACTTGTTGTTTTCCGGACAATATTTTCTGACTTCTCCCGCCCATGGTCACCTTGAGAAGGCATATCGGTATTCGTATTCCGTACCGATGACCGGGCCCACGATACAGGCTATGGCCCAGGCGCAGACCGAGGCGATGCGGCAACTGGTCAACGATATCGCGCGACGGATTGCAAAGGGTTGATTCTATTTGATATCAATGGGATAACGGATCTTTCTAAAGTAATTCGATGATTGATTTCCCAAGCCGGAAGGGCGCGGCAAAGCTGACAAGGCAAAGCGCCAGGATTTGCAGAACCAGGATATGGGCATTGGCTTTGAGGTATTCCCACTCCGACTTCAGCTTGCCAATCTGTTCGATCAGTTCGTCATAGGCGTCGGCCAGAATTTGAAAATCGCCCGCAATTGCAGGGACTTTGCGGCGCATGTTCTGCAAGGCGGCCTGTGTAGGTTCGTCCAAGGTGGTGAATACCAGGAATTCGCTGACGTCGAATGCATCCACTTTTTCGGTCATGCCCTTCATCGTATTGGATGCCGAACCGGCGCTGCCGAAGAGGAAATGCAGGTTGGCCAGGGGGGCGACCTCCTTTGTGACCTCGATAAAGAGCGGCAGTTCAGCATTGGTGGCTGTGGACGCTGACAGGAATTCTACTTTGTTACATAGTTCTTTAATATCAGCATCATATGCTGGGTCGCAAAAGCGCAACCTGAACCGCGCGGCATCGCGATCGAAGGCGGTTGTGGCGGCGTAGGCGATGTCGATCTGGCGGTCCAGGCGGGAATGGTCCGATTTGTACAAACCCGCCAGCACCGCAACCAGCGCCCCCAAACCGCCCAGGACAACCCAGACGAGGTCGGCGAGTTTCCAGGCCCGGTGGCCTGCGGGCTTGTGCAGCAAGAGCCAACCGGTTCCGACGCAGCCGGTCAGGAAACAGACGAGGATCAGGGGTAACTGGTTGTCGGCAATGAAAATCATTCCGCGAAGTTAGGGGGTTTGCCAGTGGTCGGGCAAGAGGTCAAACCGACTTGTGATAGCGCGCGGGACGGATAGACTTGGGTCCGGGGATGGAGGGAGAATGCGGGTGTTTTACCGGATCTTAGTCCTTGGGATTTTCTTGATTGTGACGGTAAATCAAGGGCTTGCGCAGCTTTTGTTGATCGATATCGATCTGTCCGAGCAGCGGATGCAGGTGCTGGACAGTGGTGCGGTGACGCATGACTGGCCGGTCTCCACGGCGCGGCCGGGCAAATGTACACCCACTGGAACCTTTACCCCATACCTCCTCAAGCGTGAACACTACTCGACGCTTTACGACGGCGCGCCGATGCCGTTTTCCATATTCTTTTCAGGGAATTACGCCATTCACGGCACGACGCAGACCGACCGTCTGGGCACGCCTGCCTCGGCCGGGTGCGTGCGGTTGGATCCGGAGAATGCGGAAGTGTTGTTCAACCGGGTGCGCGAGGTGGGCAAGGAGGAAACGCGGGTGGTGATCCACGAGTGACGGGGTTTTGTACCGCAAATTGACCGTTTTGTACCCCCGCTGGCACCCCGATTGACCGTTTTGTACAGGGGGCGGGTGTGACACCGCCCCGCCGTGAGGTTGCCTTGGGGGGAAAGACTGGGGGCTTACTTGCCCTTGTCGCGGCCTGCGACAGGGGCGGGTTTCGCCATTCCGGCGGTGGCCAGGACCTTGGGCTTTTCCTTTTTCGGCTTCTTGGCCTCGCGGTTGCCGCGATTCTTTTCCTTGGACATGGATGTTTTCTCCTGACGGGTCCGGCGGGCACCATGCCTGCCGGGAGGGGTAGCTTGGCCGTTGCTCTGGGTGTCAGGGTTGCCTGACCCAAAGGGGCCAGGGCGATGAGACTTTCGACGCAGCAGGGGCGCGGGGCCTCGCGGTCAACCGCCGCCTGCATGGGGGAATCTATGCTTGGGTTTGGGGTGCCGCAAGGGGGGTGACGGGGGATGGGGGCGGTATTTTTGTGGGGATATGAGGGCGGTGGGCAGGGGGCGGTGGGCAGGACTGCCCACCCTACGCAGGCTAGGTGTTGGTCCAATTGCAGGATGCGGAGCATCCTGCACGCGCCCGACCCGCCCCCAGGGCGGGCGCGTTCCGCACCCACCCTCGGGCCAGGCGCGACGGTTGTTGAGGGCAGGAGCGGTGGGCAACAATGCCCACCCTACGCTGGCTCGTGATCACCCTCATAGAACTCCTTCTGGCTTCCCGCAAACCTCTCGGAAATAGGATTAGCCAGCTTTGAGAAGTTTGATTGCATCTCCAGTAGCTCTAAAGGGAATTTGCTTAGAGAGTTTGAACAAGCTAGAATGCCGACATGAACAATGACCCAACATGCGATCATGTTTTGATAGATTTTGACAGCTTCAGCATCCAGTTTGAGCAGCGCCACTGTTGCGCTTCTGGTCGCTTGGTCTGCCTCTAATCCAAGGCCAATTCCATCGGCATGTAAGTAGTTACTGCATATCCCATAATCATAAAGCATCGGTGAAAGTGGGAAGTTAAAACCGAGAGAGCAAAGAGATTTTTCTACTTTAGGAAGAATTCTCGTAAACGCCCATTTCTGATCAAGAGCGTTTCTTTCAGTTTTTGAAAGAACGGAAGGCGCAGATTTCGCATCCTTTTCGACACGTGAGAAAACAACTTTGGCGAAGTTATCGCTAAACGCTCCAGAAAATGACACGACGTCAGCCGCTCTCTTCTGTAATCTGTAGTTCTGAGTTTTGGGCAAGGTTATCGCTAGTTCTTGAGCGAGTTTTGACGCTTCATCTGGTGCAGAGGTTGCGATGTATGCGGCTCGCATTGTCGCTTCGAACGCGCTCCGCATAAGGATCGCGGCGCATTCGTTCGAATGATCGAGCAGCAGAGAATCCACGCCGCGGCACACTAGGTTCAAGTGTAGGCAAAGTTTCTCGACGATTTGATTGACTTCTTCGCCGGAAATTTTTGAAATTGCGTCCCACGAATTCGCTTGAAGTAAGTCTATGATACTCCAAGCGCTTTCGCGAACTGGGGCGAGATCATTGGTCACTCAATGAAACCTTCGAAAATACCCTTCAAACATCCAGCTCCTCCACGAACCGTGCGTTTTCCTGGATGTACTGGAACCGCAATTCGGGCTTCTTGCCCATCAGCCGTTCCACCAGGTCGCCGGTCTCGCCGGGTTCGTCCTCGTCGATGGTGACTCGGATCAGCTTGCGGGTTTCGGGGTTCATGGTGGTGTCTTTCAGGTCCTTGGCGTCCATTTCGCCCAGGCCCTTGAAGCGGGAGACGTCGATCTTGCCCTTGCCGCCCAGACCCTTGGCCAGCCAGTCGTCGCGCTCGCGCTCGTCCAGGCAATAGACGCGTTTGGCGCCCTGGGTCAGGCGGTAGAGCGGTGGGCAGGCCAGATACAGGTGGCCGGTGTCGATCATCGGGCGCATCTGGGTAAAGAAGAAGGTCATCAGGAGCGAGGCGATATGGGCGCCGTCGACATCGGCGTCGGTCATGATGATGATCTTGTCATAGCGCAGGTCATCCACGTTGAACCGTGTCCCCAGCCCGACGCCCAGCGCCTGGGTCAGGTCGCTGATTTCCTGGTTGGAGCCGAGTTTCGAGGAGGCCGCGCCCAGCACGTTCAGGATCTTGCCCCGCAGGGGCAAGAGCGCCTGTGTCTTGCGGTCGCGCGCCATCTTGGCCGAGCCGCCGGCGCTGTCGCCTTCGACGATGAAAAGCTCGGTGCCCTCGCGCGAGGTGGCCGAGCAATCGACCAGCTTGCCGGGCAGGCGCAGTTTCTTGGTGGCGGATTTGCGCTGGGTTTCCTTTTCCTGCCGGCGGCGGATGCGTTCCTCGGCGCGGAGCACCAGGAAGTCGAGGATGGCGCCCGCGGATTTGGTATCGGCGGCGAGCCAGTTGTCGAAATGGTCGCGCACGGCGCCTTCGACCAGGCGCTGCGCCTCGACGGTGGCGAGGCGGTCCTTGGTCTGGCCCACGAACTCGGGCTCGCTGATGAAACACGAGACCAGCGCGCAGCCACCCGTCAGCAGATCCTCGCGGGTGATCTGGGCGGCCTTCTTGTTGTTGATCAGCTCGCCATAGGCGCGGATGCCCTTGAGGACGGCGGACCAGAACCCGGCCTCGTGCGTGCCGCCCTCGGGGGTGGGGACGGTGTTACAATAGGACTGGATGAAGCCGTCGCGGGACGGGGTCCAGTTGATTGCCCATTCGACCTTGCCGGGCGTGTTGAATTTCTCGGTGAAGTCGACGGTACCGGCAAAGGGCTGCTCGGCATAGGTCGAGGCGCTGCCGAGCGTCTCCTTGAGGTAGTCGGCCAGGCCGCCGGGGAAGTGGAAGGTGGCCTCGGTGGGCGTTTCGCCGTCGTCGATGGCGGATTTCCAGCGAATCTCGACGCCGGAGAAGAGGTAGGCCTTGGAGCGGATGGATTTGAACAGGCGGGCGGGCTTGAACCGGTGGTGGCCGAAGATTTCCTCGTCGGCGTGGAAGGTAACGGTGGTGCCGCGCCGGTTGGGGGCGGCGCCGATCTGCTGGATCGGGCCGAGGGGTACTCCGCGCGAGAAACGCTGCTCGTAGAGTTGCTTGTCGCGGGCCACCTGTACGACCATGGAATCGGAGAGCGCGTTCACCACCGAGGCGCCGACGCCGTGCAGGCCGCCCGAGGTCTGATAGGCTTTCCCTGAGAACTTGCCGCCCGCGTGCAGGGTGCAGAGAATGACCTCGAGCGCTGATTTTCCGGGGAATTTCGGGTGCGGGTCGACCGGGATGCCACGGCCGTTGTCGCGCACGGTGAGCGCGTAATCGGCGTGCAGTTCCACCTCGATCCGGTTGGCGAACCCGGCCACGGCCTCGTCCATCGAGTTGTCGAGGATTTCGGCCACCATGTGATGCAGCGCCCGCTCGTCGGTGCCGCCGATATACATGCCGGGACGTTTGCGGACGGGTTCCAGCCCTTCGAGCACCTCGATCGAGGAGGCGTCGTAGGTGGCGGTGTTGGCTCCGCTGAGAAGATCTTCGGGCATGGCGCTGCTCTTGTTCTTGGGTTGGCCTGCATTATGGCAGGTGATGTGGTCGGGGGAAAGAGGGACGCTAAGGGTTGTGGACAACTCGGGGTGGCTGGAACAAGAATGCCGGCCCGAAGGCCGGCATGCCAAGTTGCCGATTGGTCCCGGTTCAGCCGGGGGTGTACCAGATGGGCGAGGTATAGGCGCGCTCCTGCGTTTCCATCGGGCTTTCGGCGGGTACCTCTGCGCCCATGCGGAAGGCGTCATAGGCTGTCCAGCGTGGTGTCGGAATCTCGATCACGCGGGCATAGTAGAACGCCGGCTGCGAGGGGTCGAAATCGGGATCGGTCCAGACGGTTCCCATTTCGCCCAGGCCAATCGTGTTGGTCCAGGTTGCGCGTGCGACATCCACGGTGGACCCGATGGCGGGGAGCTTGCCGTTTGCGTCGGGTTCGCGGTCGCCTGCCCAGACCACGTCATACACCTGTTCGTGCGTTTCGCCCGCGCTGTCCATCCAGCCCTTGACGATCTGGATCCGGTCGAGATTGCCGCCGATCGGGTCCTTGAGCGCATAGACCATGAAGTTCGGCGCTGTGGCTCCTTCGGGGGCTGCGGACAGATCGCCGCCCATCGGCGCGCCCTTGGCGTACCCCAGCGCGGCGGGCGTGCGCGAGGTCAGGTCGTCCATCGTGTAGTCCCAACCGCCGAAGAAACGGACCCCGATCCGCGAACCGGTGGTAGCATAGACCTCCTTGCGCTCCATCGCGTCAAAGATCGCCTCGCGGGTGTTCTCGGCGGCCCAGACCGCAGCGAGACCCGAGGCCACCATCTCCCATCCGAGGATCGCGACATCGCCGAACTGGCCGACGATATGAGAGGGGCGCTGCGGGTTCGGTTCGGCGCCGGAGTGCTTGCCGAAGAAGTTGTCCTCTTGCGCGGTGGCAAGCGAGGTGTGGCTGTCGGTCGAACCGACCATGCCGAACTTGTAGGGGTTGGTGCCAAGGCGGGCTTCGAGCTTGAGCCCGGTTTTCAGCGCTTCACGGGCGTATTCGCCCGCCAGCATCGAATCTTCCTTCAGTTCGGACAGGTTCAGGTTGCCCTTGTCCCATGTCTCGTAATCGGCGAACTCGTCATTGGGGCTGAGGAAGGGGTGTGTCTCGCCGTCGCCCTTGATCTGGGTGACCTCGTACATCGGTTCCCATCTTGCCCGCGTTTGAACGTACTCCTCGTCCAGCTCGGTGCCGTCGTATTGCGCCGTTTCCGGGAACATGATGCCGTTCGAGAGGTTGCCGTTATGCGCCAGTGCCAGGACATCGCCGCGCGTCACCTGCTCGTAATTGGCCATCCATTTCCACAGGTCGCGCGGGTTGATGGAGCCCGCCGGGCTTTCGGTGGTGAACGGGTCGAGCATACCCGCCTTTTGCCCATTGTCGCGGTAGATCACGACCCGGTGCATGTTGCCGCCCTGGATCAGCGAGGTCCATTCGTAGCCGATGAAACTGGTGAAAAGCCCCGGCTCATAGGCTTCTTCGGCGGCCGCGATCTGGCGCTGCCAGACCGAGCGGAACGGTTTGGTCCCGGCCTCTACCGCGAGGGCCGGAGAGAGGACCTGTCCGCGCGAATAGGCGTCGATCAGTTCCAATGCGGCAGCCACGCCCTCGTCGCCGCCATTGGCCACCATCGTGGCGATACGGTTGCCTTCGGCGTCGGACATGATGGCCGGGTCCTGGGCATTGATCATGTCAAAGAGGCCCATGTTGTCGGAATGGTCGGCCACGACCAGCCAGTCGAGCGGGCGCGACAGCCGGGCCATGAAGCCGGTCGTCGCCTGTACTTCCTGCCCCTTGGCAAAGCGATAGGCCGCGCGCGCATCCAGCCGATTGCCAAAGGCGCCCGCATCGAATGAGGTCGAGGTGTGCAGGTGTGTGTCACCCCAGAGCGGCCTGTCGGGGATGCCCCGTTGCGCGTAGGGCGAATAGGACTTGCCCGGAAAAGCCTTGGAAAGGCTGGATCCGTCCGGGGTCGGTTCGAACGCGGTGGCCGCAGACGCGCCAAAGATGCAAAGAGCCGCGGAGATGAGGTATGTGTGCCGCATGAAAGGCTCCAAATCTCGAGATCAATATTCGCATTCTAGCATGTAATCGGCATTTTCGGAAAACTTCTCGTCGCGACGGTCTGTTTGGGGGCTGGGTCCACCTGTTCACGACGACCGGAAAGGAGATGCGCACCGTGGCGCGCGAGGGTTACTCTGGCACACCCGCTGCGGCGGCTGCGTTGTAGAGGCGTTCGCGGTTCTCGGCCAGCTTGAACGCCTTTACCAGGCCCCATTCGGACAGGCGGAAATCGGGCCAGAGTTCCAGCAGTTGCGCGACGGTGGCGGCGGCCTCGTCGTGTTTGCCAAGCAGATGCTGGGTTGCCGCCAGCCAGACATAGGCATTGGGATTGCGGACGGCAAAGCCGGTGATCCGTTGCAGGCGCAACTCTTCGGATTTGGCATAATTGCCGTTCATGAAATAGGCGTTGGCGAGGAAGGCCACCCCCCGGATCGTGTCATGCGGGCTGATGCGTCGGGCCAGTTCCAGGTGGCGGACCGCCTCGGCGGCCTCGCCCGCGAAATAGAGCTGGAAGCCCATGAAGAGGTTCTCTTCGTATCCGTTGGGCTGGATCTGGAGCGCCCGCCGGGCCGCGCGGACGGCCGCGTCATGGTTGCCGTTGGACAGTTGCGCCCCGGCCAGCGCGATATAGGACCAGGCGAATTCGGGGTCGATCTCGATGGCTTTCTCGGCAAACTCCAGCGATTTGCGCGCGTCCTCCTTGGGCGAGGGGCCGAACCTGAGCCGCGCCTTGACCGAGTGGTTGAAGGCAAGACCGGCATAGCCGCCGGCGAATTGCGGGTCGAGCGCGATGGCCTCGGAAAACAGTCTCTCACCCTCTTCGACGTTTTCCCGGCCCGGGGACTGGACCAGCCGGCGGGCCCGGAGAAAGGCATCGTAGGCGTCAATGTTGGTCGTGTACTTTTGCAGGAGCCGGTCGTGTTCCGACGCCTTGAGGGTCACGGCCATGGCGCGGACGACCTGCCGGGTAACGTCCAGTTGAACCGCAAAAACATCGCTGATGTCACGGTCGTAACGCTCGCCCCAGATGGTGTTGCCCCGGAGGGCATCGGTCAGTTGCGCAGTGATCCGGACATTGCCGCCCGAGCGGCGCACGCTGCCTTGCAGGACGTGGCGCACGCCGAATTCCTCGGCCACGTCGCTGATTTTCACGTCCTTGCCCCGGAAGGAGAAGGAGGAGCTGCCAGCGACCACGAAGATGCCGGAGACCTTGGAGATATCGGTGATGATGTCCTCGGTGATGCCATCCGCGAAATAGTCCTGATCGTCGGTTTCCGAGAGGTTGACGAAGGGCAGGACGGCGACCGAGGGCCGGTCGGGCAGGCTCAGCTTCATCCGGTTGATCGAGGCGGGTTCGGACCGGGTTGCCCAGGGGGGCAATAGGGCGAGAGCGAGCCCTGCCACCAGCACCAGACCGGCCAGGACCAACGCTGTTCTGCGCGCGGGCCGTGGGGTGGGGCGGGTCTGCGCTGCGGCCTCGACCAGCCGGAAGGTCCGTACGGGCTCGGGGATGTTCTTGACCTTCTGGGGGCCCAGGTCCTGGAACCCGACCGAGAGCCGGTTTCTGACCTGATCGAAGGTGCTGCCGGAAATCGTGATGCCGCCCGGTTCGGCCAGGCTTTCAAGACGGGCGGCGATATTGACCGCGTCGCCCAGCAGATCGTCGCCATCGACCATCACATCGCCGACATTGATGCCGATGCGCAGGTGCATCTGGTGATCCGGCGGAAGGTTTGCGTTTTCCTCGGCCAGTCTTTCCTGCGCCGTCATGGCGCAACGGACGGCTTCGACGGCGCTGCCGAACTCGGCGATGACGCTGTCTCCGGCGGTGCCGAACACCCGCCCGCGATGGCGCGCGATCAGGTCCATGAGGATGTCCCGGTGCGATTTCAGGGTGCGCAAGGCCGCCTCTTCGTCGCGCGCAACGAGGCGGCTGTACCCTGCCACATCGGCGGCGAGGATCGTGGTCAGCCTGCGCTGGACAGCTTCGTCGGCCATGTGCGAGCGCTCCCTTGCGGGTCAAGTTTATGTGGCGCAGGGGTTGGTGTCTATCGCGCGGGGCGCTTCGGTTTGGGTCGGGACGGTTGCCGGTGAGGTGGACTTTCACCAGAGGCCGATCACACCTAGGGTGAGCGTGAACCCGAACGGAGAGAACCGTATGAGCTGGATCAGGACCATTCCCTTTGCCGAGGCCACCGGCAAGCTGAGGAAGCTTTATGACCGGGTGACCGGGCCGGGGGGCAATGTGGACAACATCATGATGGCCCATTCCCTGCGCCCGCATTCGATGGA
The DNA here is from genome assembly GCF_025673445.1 of Ruegeria marisflavi. Taxonomy (NCBI): domain Bacteria; kingdom Pseudomonadati; phylum Pseudomonadota; class Alphaproteobacteria; order Rhodobacterales; family Roseobacteraceae; genus Ruegeria; species Ruegeria marisflavi. Next base: position 84,560 of record NZ_JAOVQN010000007.1, on the reverse strand, counting down.
AGGGCATATGGTGCTGTACAAGAACGTGCTGCACCATACCGGCAACGCCATTCCGAAATGGTTTCTGGAGACGCTTGGGGTCTGGGTCAGTTCGCTCAATGGTTGCGCCTATTGCGTGGAGCATCATTTCGCGGGGCTGGTACGGCTGTTGGGCGACGGCGCCCGCAGCGACGCCATTCGGGCGGCAATCGAGGATCGCGCCCCGGATGGGGCGCCCCTGGATGCGCGCGAGCGGGCGGCGATGGTCTATGCGCGCAAGCTGACAGAGACACCGGCGCTGATGGTCGAGAGCGATGTGGAAGCACTGCGCGCGGCGGGATGGGAGGATGGCGAGATCCTGGAGATCAACCAGGTCTGCGCCTATTTCTCCTATGCCAATCGCACGGTGCTGGGCCTGGGCTGTTCGACCGATGGCGACGTGCTGGGCCTGTCGCCGGGCAATTCCGAGGACCCAGATGACTGGGGACACCGCTAGGGGGCGCTGCCCCCCGGTGCAGAATTCGCAGAATTCTGTCACCTCCCCCCGGAGTATTTGCAGCAAAGCGAAGAGGCGGGGCGGTCTTTGCGACGGAAAGGTTTGGCGATTTGTAACGTTTTCTTGACACGGATCAACGCGGGCTGCGGGCGCGGCGGATATAGTGACGCGCGAACCAGACAGACCAGACCGTTAGCGAGGAGACAGAACCGTTGGATACAGCAAAGCGCATCGTTCCGCAGGAAGACAAGCAAACCACCGCCAGCCTGGAGGCTCCGGCAGAGGTGGCGGCGCCGGTCGCGGCCCTGGAGGCTGTTCCGGAGCCTGTGGCCGATGCGTCGGCTGACCTCGTGACGGAGCCTCGGCCCGCGCGGACGCGCCGGGTGGTGATGCCGACGCCCGAGAATGTGCGCCACGCGTTCGAGAGCGGCAAATACCCTTATGTGCGCAAGATGGCGCGCCGCCCCTATGAGGCGGAAAAGGCGCGCTTGCAGGCGGAGCTGCTGAAGGTACAGCTCTGGGCGCAGGAGACCGGCGAGCGCTTTGTCCTGCTGTTCGAGGGGCGCGATGCCGCGGGCAAGGGCGGCACCATCAAGCGGTTCATGGAGCACCTGAACCCGCGCCAGGCCCGCGTTGTCGCCCTGAACAAGCCCACCTGGGAGGAAAAGGGCCAGTGGTACTACCAGCGCTATGTGCAGGAGCTGCCCACGGTGGGGGAAATGGTGTTCTATGACCGCTCCTGGTACAACCGGGCCGGGGTCGAGCGGGTGATGGGGTTCTGCACACCGAACGAATACCTGGAATTCATGCGCCAGACGCCGGAACTGGAGCGGATGTTGGTACGCTCGGGCATCCGGCTGTACAAGTACTGGTTCTCGGTCACGCAGGAGGAACAGCAGCGCCGGTTCACCGCGCGCGAGACCGATCCGCTGAAACAGTGGAAACTGTCGCCCATCGACAAGGCGAGCCTGGACAAGTGGGACGATTACACCGAGGCCAAGGAGGCGATGTTCTTTTACACCGACACCGCCGATGCGCCCTGGACCATCATCAAGTCGAACGACAAGAAACGCGCGCGCCTGAACTGCATGCGGCATTTCCTGTCGACCATCGACTATCCCGGCAAGGATATGGAGGTGGTGGGTGCGCCCGATCCGCTGATCGTGGGCCGCGCCCATCACGTGATCCACAAGTCCGAGCATATCCTGGGTACCGCCCTGCATCCCGACCAGCGGGCCAGGCAGGACTGAGATCAGTCGCCGCCGCCCGCGGCGAGCGCGCGCTGAAAGGCCGGGCGCGCGGCCATGTCGGCGCTGAACTCGGCGAGCCGGGGAAACTCGGCTTCGCGGCCCAGCCGCGCCACCACGCCCGCGGGAAAGCTGAGCAGGATGTCGGCGGCGCTGAGCCCATCCAGCACGAAATGGCCCGAGGGGCGCAGGCTGTTCTCCATAAAGCGGAAATGGCTGGTCAGTTCCGACTGGATGCGCGGATGCAGCGGCGCGCCTGCCTCGCCCAAGAGGCCGACATAGAGATTGAGCAGGATCGGCGTCATCACCGAGCCTTCGGCGAAATGCATCAGCTCCAGATGTTCGGCCCAGGCCGGGCTGTCCTGCGGCGGCATCATCTGTGGTGCATGGCGGGTGCAGAGATAGTCGACGATGGCGCCGGACTCGGCCAGCCGGATACCGTCGGTCTCGATCACCGGCGATTTGCCCAGCGGGTGGATGGCGCGCAGTTCGGGCGGGGCGAGGCGGGTCTTGGGGTCGCGCTCGTACCGGATGACCTTGTAGGGCAGGCCCAGTTCCTCGAGCAGCCAGAGGATGCGCAGCGAGCGGGATTGGGCGAGATGATGGACGGTGATCATGGGGCGGTCTCCGGTTGGGGCATCCAGTTCAGGATGGCGGCGGCGACCCGGTCGGGCGCCTGATGGCACAGCCAGTGGTCGGTGCCGGGGATGGTGATGCGGGTGAGGTTTGGTGCGAATTCTTCAAGCCTCTCGGTCGCCTCGGGCAGCAGCGCGCGGTCGTCCGGCCCCCAGAGCAGCAGATGCGGGCAGCGCACGTGCAGCCGGTCGAGCGGCAGCGCGGGCAGGTCGGTGCGGGGTTGTCCGGGGGCAGCGATCACCAGTGGCGAGGCGCGGTACCAGTTGAGCATGGCGTCGAGCCTGCCGGGGCGCGCCCATTCGGCCTTGTATTCCGCCAGCCGTCCAGGGCTGAGCCAGCCATACCCGCCCATGTGACGGGTGAAGAAATCGGCCAGCGCCTTGTAATCATTGGCGGCAAAGTGCTGCGTCGCCTCGGGCGCGCGCAGGGCGTTCATGTATTGCGAGGCCGCCGATTGCGCGCCGCCCGCCGCCAGCGCGCGCTGGAACGGCACCGGGTGCACGCCATTGGCGATGATCAGGCGGTCGACCAGTTCGGGGCGGAACATGGCCAGCCCATAGGCCACCGCCGCGCCCCAGTCATGCCCCAGCACGGTGAGCGGTGTGCCAAGGGTTTCAGCCAGCGCCGTCATGTCCGCAACGAGGTGGGAGGCCACATAGTGGCCTGCTCCTTCCGGGGTCCAACTCTGGCCATAGCCGCGCTGGTCAGGGGCGATGCAGTGGAACCGCTGGGCGAGATGCGGGGCGAGGTCGGACCAAGCACCGCCGTACTCGGGAAAGCCGTGCAGCATCAGGAGCGGCGGCAGCGCGGGATCGCCCCAGCGGCGGAGAAAGAAGCCTTGTCCGTTGAGCGTTACGGTTTCGGTTTGCATGGCGCGCTCCGGGATCTGATCGCCGCAGTCAAGCAGGTTGCGAGCCTGCGGGAAAGATGTGGCGTTCAGTGACCTTTCGTCAGCGTCTCAAATGTGAGGGCGCGGGCAGAGGTGGGGGCGAAACCGACAAAGCTGTCGTCAAGGTAGCGCTGCATGGTCTTGTCGCCCTTCAGATGCAGCGACAGGAAGGCGGTGGCGAAATGCTGCGCGATGTTGTTCATGCGGACCGTATCCCAGACCGGATCGGCGTAATGTTCGAACGGGATGAAGTCGAGCGCGGGGGATGCGGCCCAGCTCTCGGCCGGGGCGGGGATGGGCGCGGCGGCATTGTGACTGGCCCCCTGAAAGGTGAGCAGGTGGCGGGTGGTGCCGGTGGTCTGCTCGAAGATACCGCGCATGGCGGCATAGTCCGAGACCTCGTCAAGGCTGCCCGCCATGATCATCAGCGGTTTGGCCAGTTGGGCAAGGCCGGGAGAGTCCCAGATGCCCCGGTGATTGCCCCAGGGGCCGATGGCGATGGCGGCGCGCACGCGCGGGTCGATCAGGGCCGCGTGGGTGTCGGACCCGGAGACATGCCGTGACAGCAGCCCGTCGGACGGCGCGAAATCGGCGGTGGTGGCGGTGCGGCTGACACCGGCGCCACCAAAGACCAGCGCGCCGTAGCCACCCATGGAATAGCCGATGACGCCGGTGTGGTCGGTATCGGCCTGCGGCACGGTTTCGGCGACATGGTCGATCACGGCGCGCTGGTCGAGCGGGCGGTGATAGAGCGTGGCACCAAAGGCGCCCTGGTCGGCATAGGTGCTGTCGGCGTGATCGGGGGCGGCAGCGATGAACCCGCGCGAGGCCAGCGTTTCGCCCAGATGCGACATCAGGAACCTGTTTCCCGGATAGCCATGCGAGATCACCACCAGCGGGAAGCGGCCCTGGGCGGGGGTGGCATCGCGGGCGGCGCGGCCGAGGAGGCGGGTGGTGGTCTGCCCGTCGCGGATCAGCGTATCATAGTGGCCGTCCGGTGGGGTGTCGGGCGCGGCAGGGTACCAGAGCTCGACCGTCATTGGCCGGTTATAGAGCGGCTGGCTGTCCTCGGTGGCGCGGGCCACGTCGATCCGGCCGGGAATGTCGAGTTGCGAGGTCCGCACACCCACCGGATGCGGGCCATATCCGGCCTGTTCCGGGGCGTCGGGGCGAACGGTGTCGATACGGTTGGGGATCTGGGACATGGGTCAGTCTGCCAGCAGGGCGGAGAGCGCCGCCTGAAAGGGTTTGAGCCGGTCGAAATCGCTGGTCAAGTGCGCCAGAACGTCGGTCAGACCGGCGTCATGGTCGAACCAGAGCGAGAGGGATTTGCGGCGGGCCAGATCCGCGAGCGGGTCGCCGGGTGAGATCGGCGGTGCGGGGCGCTTGAGCTCGGGCTCGGACAGGCGCGCGCCCTGGGCTGTGAGCGCGTTTATCTCGGCTTGCAGCGCCGGACCGAGGGCGGGCAGGCGGTCGCGATAGCGGGCGAGGGCGGCCGCGTCGAACCCCATCCGTCCGCCGCCCGAAGTGACATAGTTGGACGAGAGACCAAAGAAGTATTGCGCGCCATCGGGCGTGGTCCACAACAGGTGCAGATGGGTGTTGTAGGGCGTCTTGTCCTTGGAAAATCGCACATCGCGCTGCGGGCGAAAGAGCTTGGTCGCGGTGCCGGGGCCCAGATGCGCGGCGATCTGGTCCAGCAGGATCAGCGCGGGGGTCTTCAGCCCGGCGTCGTAGCGCGCCTTGTGCAGGGTGAACCAGTCGCGGCTGTTGTTGGCGGCAAGCTCGGTCAGAAAGGCGCGCGCTTCGGGGATCAGTCGGGCAAGGGGATCGGTCATATTGGCCTCCGTCTGGGGGCGAGCCTAGCACGGGGGAGGTCAACGGGAAGGGGAAAGATCGCGCTTGCCCTTGCCGCGGGTGCCGCCTAAGCCTGATCGGATGACCCAGATGATGACATATGGCGGCCATGCTCGCGCGATTGCTGTTCTGGGCCTGCCGTTGATCGGCGGGCACCTGGCGCAATTTGCCATTGGCCTGACCGACACGGTCATGCTGGGCTGGTACGGGGTCGAGGCGCTGGCAGCGGTGACGCTGGGCCACAGCTATTTCTTTGTGTTGTTCCTGATGGGCGCGGGCTTTGGCTGGGCGGTGATGCCGATGGTGGCGGCGGCGGCAGCAGAGCGAGACGAGACCAGCATCCGCCGGGCGACGCGGATGGGGCTTTGGGCCTCGCTGATCTTTGCCACGCTGGCGATGCCCCTGCTGATCTGGTCGCAGCCGATCCTGCTGGCGCTGGGACAGGAGACCGAGATCGCCGCCATGGCGGCGGAATACTTGCGGGTCGCGGGTTGGGGTATGATCCCGGCGCTGATGGTGATGGTGCTGAAATCCTACCTCGCGGCGCTGGAGCGGACACAGGTCGTGTTCTGGATCACGGTCCTGGCGGTCTTTGTCAATGCGGCGGCGAATTATGCGCTGATCTTCGGCAACTGGGGCGCGCCGGAACTGGGGATCACCGGGGCGGCGATTGCCTCGATCTGCACACAGGCGGTGTCGCTGGTGGCGGTGGTGGCCTATGCGCTGTGGGTTCTGCCGCAACATACGCTGTTCCGGCGGTTTTGGCGGCCGGATACCGAGATGCTCCGCCGGGTGGTGCGCCTGGGTGTGCCGATTGCGCTCACGAACCTGGCCGAGGTGAGCCTGTTTTCCGCTTCCGCCGTGATGATGGGCTGGCTTGGCGCGGTGCCGCTGGCCGCGCATGGGATCGCGATCCAGCTGGCGGCAGCCACGTTCATGGTGCATCTGGGCCTGTCTAACGCGGCGACGATCCGGGCGGGCAATGCCTATGGCCGACGTGACAGGGAGCATATGGCGCGGGGCGGCAAGGTGGTGATCGCGATGTCGCTGATGATGTCGCTGGCCACCATCACGCTGTTTCTGACCTGCGCCGAGCCGCTGATCTCGCTCTTCATGGAGCCGGACGACCCGAACCGGCCCCAGATCCTGGCCATCGGGGCGGGGCTGTTGGCGATGGCGGCGCTGTTCCAGCTTGTCGATGGTGCGCAGGTAATGGCGCTGGGCCTGTTGCGCGGGGTGCAGGACACCACCGTGCCGATGGTGATGGCGGCGGTCAGCTATTGGGTCGTGGGCATACCGGCCTCTTACGGCCTGGGGTTTCTCCTGGGATGGGAGGGCATCGGTGTCTGGGCCGGGTTGGTGCTGGGGCTGTTTTTTGCCGGGATCCTGCTGATGGCGCGGTTCTGGGGCCGGTCGATCAAGGCGGTGACCTAGCGCCGGGCTCACATTTTCTTGGCAAGAGAATGGCACAGAACATTTTTTCAAAATTCTGGTTGCGCTACCGGCCCAGCCGTTCCAGCAGGCGGCAATAGGCGGTCTGGCCGCGGCGGAAATTCTCCAGGCGGAAGAACTCGTTGGGGGCGTGCAGGTTCTCGTCGGCGATGGAAAAGCCGAACATGACCCCATGTACGCCAAGCGCGCGCAGGAACAGCGTCATGATCGGGATCGAGCCGCCGACGCGGGTGACATAGGGATCGGCGCCATAGACCTCGCGCAGCACCTCGCCCGCCGCCTGGGTGGCATTATGGCCGCGGGGCACGAGAAAGGGGTCGGCATCGCCTGCCAGATGCTCGATGCGGGCCGTCACACCGGGCGGTGTGTGGGCCGCGACATGAGCGGCGATCAGCTCGGCGATGCGCTCTGGGCGCTGGTTGGCGACCAGACGGCAGGTGATCTTGGCGCTGGCGCGGGCGGGCAGGACCGTCTTGCTGCCAGCGCCCTGGTAGCCGCCGGTCAGCCCGTTCAGCTCCAGCGTGGGCCGGGCCCAGAGCCGTTCGCGCACGGTGTAGCCTTCCTCGCCAAACGCCTCTGTCACGCCCAGTTCGGCGCAATACTCTGCCTCGTCAAAGGGGACGCGGGCGATGTCCTCTTTGTCTTCCACCGTCAGCTCGACCACATCGTCATAGAAGCCGTCGATGGTGATCCGGCCGGTCTGTGCGTCCTTCATCGAGGCGAGGATCTGGCTGAGCGCCATCAGCGGGTTGTTGATGCCGCCGCCGTGCAAGCCGGAATGCTGATCCGCCTGCGCGCCCTCGACGATCAACTCGACGCCGACCAGCCCCTTGAGCCCCATCACCAGCTGCGCCTCGTCCGCTGTCCATTGCAGGCCGTCGGCGGAAAAGATCATGTCGCAGGAGAGCCGTCGCGCCTGGGCGGCGATGAAGGGCGGCATGTCGGGCGAGCCGATTTCCTCCTGCCCTTCGAACAGGAACTTGACGTTGACGGGCAGGCGGCCGGTGGTGGCGAGCAGCGCCTCGGTGGCGAGGATGGGGATGAACATGCCGCCCTTGTCGTCCGAGGCGCCGCGTCCCCAGACGCGGCCGTCGCGGATCTCGGGCTGGAAGGGCGGGCTCAGCCAGAGGTCGAAGGGCTCGGCAGGCTGCACGTCGAAATGGCCGTAGATCAGCACCGTGGGCTTGTCCGCCCCGGCATGCAGCCAGTCGCCGTAAACCGCCGGGTGGCCGGTGGTGGGCAGAACCGCGGTGTTCTCGATCCCCGCCTTGTCCAGGCGCGCGGCGACCCATTGGGCGGCGCGTTCGACATCCGGCATATGGTCGGGCTTGGCCGAGACCGAGGGGATGGCGACGAAATCCAGAAGCTCCTGCTCGAAGCGGGTTTGGTTCGTGTCGAGATAGTCCTGCCAGCCCATGTCCTGTCTCCTCCAACAAGCCTTGTGGGGACAGTACGGCAATCGTGGGGGCTGGCAAGGGCCGGGCTTAGCCCTTGGTCAGGCGGTCGGCCTTCTTGCGCACCAGGACGGAGCGCAGATCGTGCATGGCCAGAAGCAGCGAGTCGGTGACCTCTTCCAGTTGCGCGTCGCTGGCCTTGGACTGAACCCAGTGGGTCGTCAGGTTGAGGTAGTCCACCGCCCGCAGGATATCGTCGATGTCGCGACGGGCCAGCAGCTCGGTCCGTTCAGTCATCCAGCGTTTGATGGCCTTCATGTCCTCGGGCGTGAGGTCGCGGCCGCCATGGGGTTTCACCTCGCCATTCTTGATGTTGACCATGGCGATCTGGTCCATCTCGATCCGGCGCTGGCGGTTCTCGGTGTCCACGCGAAAGACAAAGGCGCCGTTCTCGCGGATCCGGAAGTAATAGTCTGGCAGCTCGGCGCCCATGCGCGGCCTCTCCTTCGTTTAGCGTTCAGACCAACGACGCGCAGAAGCGCTGGATGCGGGTGCAGGCCTCGGTCAGGGCCGCGTCCGAGGCAGCGTAGCTGACCCGGAAGTTCGGCGAAAGCCCGAAGGCGGCGCCAAAGACGACGGCCACGTCGGCCTTTTCCAGCAGGGCGGTGCAGAAGGTTTCATCACTGTCGATCAGGGTGCCGGCGGGGGTCGTCTTGCCAATCAGCCCGGCGATCGAGGGATAGACATAGAAGGCGCCCTCGGGCGTCGGGCAGTCGATGCCGTCGACCGCGTTCAGCATCGAGATCACCAGGTCGCGGCGGCGTTTGAACAGCGCGGCGTTCGGGGCCAGGAATTCTTGCGTGCCATTGAGCGCCTCGACCGCCGCCCATTGGCTGATGGTGCAGGGATTCGAGGTGGACTGCGACTGGACCTTGCGCATGGCGGTGATCAGTTCCACCGGACCCGCGGCATAGCCGATGCGCCAGCCGGTCATGGCATAGGCCTTGGACACGCCATTGCAGGTGAGCGTGCGGGGGTAGAGCCCCGGTTCGACCTGCGCGGGGGTGCAGAATTCGAACCCGTCATAGGCCAGATGTTCGTACATGTCGTCGGTCATCACCCAGACATGCGGGTGCCGCATCAATACGTCGGTCAGGGCCTTGAGCTCGGCCCGGCTGTAGCCCGCGCCGGTGGGGTTCGAGGGCGAGTTGAAGATGAACCATTTGGTGTTGGGCGTGATCGCCGAGTCCAGCTGTTCGGCGGTCAGCTTGAACCGCGTGTCGAGCGAGGTTTCGACCACCACGGGCGTGCCACCCGCGAGCAGCACCATGTCGGGGTAGCTGACCCAGTAGGGCGCGGGGATGATCACCTCGTCTCCCGGATTGAGCGTCGCCATGAAGGCGTTGTAGAGCGTCTGTTTCCCGCCCGTGCCGACCGAGACCTGCGCGGGCGTGTATTCCAGCCCGTGGTCACGTTTCATCTTGGCGCAGACCGCCTGTTTCAGCTCGATGATGCCGTCGGGGGCGGTGTATTTGGTCTTGCCCGCGGCGATGGCGGCGACGGCGGCGTCCTTGATGTTCTGCGGGGTGTCGAAATCGGGCTCGCCCGCGCTGAGGCCGATGATGTCGCGGCCTGCGGCCTTGAGCTCGGCCGCCTTGGCGGTCATCGCGACGGTGGGCGAGGGTTTGACGCGGGACAATGTCGCAGACAGGAAACTCATGGGCGGCCTCGGTTTGAATGTTGGGCGCGACTGTCATAGGGTGCGCCCGAGCGGCGATCAAGCCGTATGCAGACCCGGAAGGACCAGGACGATGAGCGACATGACCGACTATTACGGACAGGACTCGGCAACCTTTGGCGACCGCTTGGCGGCAGCGCGCGAAGCGGCGGACATGACACAGGCGCAACTGGCCCGCAGGCTGGGGGTGAAAAAGTCGACTATCGCGAGCTGGGAAGAGGATTTGTCCGAACCGCGCGCCAACCGCTTGCAAATGGTGGCGGGAATGCTGAACGTGTCGATCATGTGGCTGATCACTGGCGAAGGCCAGGGGACGGAGATGACCGACGGGGAAGACGACAGCAACCGTGATATGGCGGCGTGGCTGTCGGAGCTGCGCGAGCTGCGCACGCTGTTGCAGGCCTCGGCCGGGCGGGTGGCCAAGCTGGAAAAGGCGGTGCGCCGGAGGATGGAGGTTGACGCGTGAACGAAACCCGGGAAAACCGCATCAAGCGGATGCAGATGCGGTCGATGCGGCGCGGGATCAAGGAAATGGACCTGATCCTGTCGGCCTATGCCGAACGTAATCTGGCCGGTATGGATGTCGCGGCGCTGGATCTCTATGACGCGCTGCTGCACGAAAACGACCAGGACCTGTACCAATGGGTCACCGGGCAGGTCCCGGCGCCTGAGCGGTTTGGCGATCTGATCCAGGATATCTCGCAAACGTTTCAAAAATAACACAGATTCCGACTTAACTGAATCTTTGGCTTTTCTGCCCAGAGTGTCTTGCAGGCATGGGCGAGTCGGAGAGACGGATGAGTATGGAAATGCAGGTTGCGACGGCCGGCGGCAAAAGCTTTATGTCGGGCTATCTGGAGGCACTGTCGCTGGTCGAGCGTCTGCACCGGTTGCTGCTGGACGTGATCAAGGATGAGTTCGAGCGGGTCGGCGTGCTGGAGATCAACGCCGTGCAGGCGCTGTTGTTGTTCAACATCGGCGACAACGAGGTGACGGCGGGCGAGTTGAAGAGCCGCGGCTACTATCAGGGCAGCAACGTGAGCTATAACCTGAAGAAGCTGGTCGACATGGGCTATATGCATCATCAGCGCTGCGAGATCGACAGGCGCTCGGTGCGGGTGCGGCTGACCCAGAAGGGGCGCGACATCAGGGATGTGGTCACCGATCTGTTCCAGCGCCATGCCGAAGGGTTGCAGGGGCGCGGCGTGCTGGGGCCCGAAGGGGTGATGGAGATCACCAGCGCGTTGAAGCGGGTCGAACGCTATTGGACCGACCAGATCCGCTACATCTATTGAGCGGCTATACCGAAAGGGCGAGCAGGCCGGGGCAGGCGTGGCAGGTGCCGCCCCGGCAAGGGGCGTTTGTTGTACCAGGTGCCGCCGGGGACGGGGCGCAGTTGCGCGGGCTCAGGGCAGGGCGGACAGGACCAGCCCTTCGAGTTCGCGCAGCAGTTTGCGCTCCATCGCGCGCTGATAGTCGTCGTATCCCAGGGCAACCTCGACAAAGGCATCGGGTCCGGTCAGCACCCAGGCGCGGTAATAGGCGGACAATTCACCGATCTGCACCTGGCGGCGGTCGGTTGCGGTGGTGCTGTCGGCCCCGATCACCAGCCCGTTGATGGTGATCCCCCTGTGTGACAGGGTCGCGCGCATGTCGCGGGGGTGTGGACCCATGTTGTGTTTGCCATCGCCCGACAGATCGAGCGTGCGTTTCCAGCAGTCGGCCTGTTGCCCCAGCAAAGCCGCGCCATGCGCCATGGCGGGGCCGATGGCGGTGCCAGGCGGCGCGGGGGCGCGGCGGATTTGGGTGAGCTGGGCGGCGATCGCGGCGATATCCGCGGCGGTGTGGACCTCTCGCCAGGCGAGGATCAGGCGCTGATGCCCCGGCTCGCTCCATTCAAAGACCGCGAGCCGCAGCGGCGCCGAGGGCATGGCCAGGAGCCTTTGCTGCACCTCGGGCGCCAGGAGCGCCGCTGCCAGCCCGTCGAGTTGCAGGCGGTACTCGGTGGCGTCGACCGAGCCGGATACGTCCAGCCCAAGGACGAGGGCCTGCCGGCAGGCGGCTTGAAGCGGCGCGGCGCTCAGGTAGAGAAGGCAGGCGAACAGCCGGATCATGGCAGAACCGTGCCGATCACCAGGCCCGACAGCTCGCGTTCGAGCTTGGCGGCCATGGCGCGTTCGAAATCGGCAAACCCCTGGGCCACCTCGATAAAGGCGCCCGGACCGTGCCGCACATTGTCCAGGAACCAGGGAATGAGCTGGATCTCGGTCTCGTATTCCGCGCCATTGATCGGTAGGCCATTGACCGTAATTGCGTCGAAACCCGGCAGGGCATAGACATCTTGCGGACCCGGGCCTTCGTTGTTCTCGCCATCGCCCGAGATGTCGATGGTGCGAAACAGGCAGTCCGGGCCGCGCGCCATCAGCGCCGCGCCATAGAGCAGGGCCTGCCCCATGGCGGTAGGCGCCTCGGTGCCGTTGCGGGGGGCGCGGGCGAGCCGGTCTGCCACCCCGTCCAGATCGCCGGGGGCCCGGATCAGGACCCAGTCCAGCAACAGGTGCTGCTCTGTCGGGCCGCTCCATTCATAGACGGCCAGAGCCACGGGCAGGGGTACGGCAAAAAAGGCGCGGCGCACCTCGGGGGCGCGGAGCGCGGCGATCAGGCCGCCGCGCTGAAGCGCGTGTTCACGCGCATCGACCGAGCGCGAGACATCGAGCGCCAGCGCCAGGGCAAGCCGACACTCGGACGCCGCCGCCGCACCAGGAAACCACGGCAGGATCGCGACGCAGAGCGCCGCCCGCGCCGCCCCGGTCACCAGTGGCCGGTGCTTTCCATGCTGGCCCAAGGCTCTGCCGGTGCCAGCGCCTCGCCGTTCTGCAACAGCTCGATCGAGATGTTGTCGGGCGAGCGGACAAATGCCATGCGCCCGTCGCGCGGCGGCCGGTTGATGGTGACCCCGTTCTCTTGCAGCATGGCGCATGTCTCGTAGATGTTGTCGACACCATAGGCGAGGTGGCCGAAATGACGGCTGTCCGAAGGCAGCCCCTCGTCGCCATCCCAGTTGTACGTCAGTTCCAGCGGCGTCTCGTCCTGCCCCGGCGCGGCCAGGTAGACCAGCGTGAACCGGCCCTGCTCGCTCTCGTAACGGCGGATTTCGCGCAGGCCGAGCAGTTCGTAAAATGCCATGGATTTCTCAAGGTCCTTCACCCGGACCATGACATGGAGATATTTCAGCGCCATCGCGTGCGATCCTCAGATTGTTCCGGGTCGGAGCCTAGCGCAGTTAGCGGCGATGTCGAGGGCGCGATCAGAACTTGGACTCGATGCCGATCGATATCGAAGTTTCGCGAATGTCGAAACGAGAGATGTTGGAGTCCTTCCGTCCACTCCGCAGTCGGAGCACCGGCGCGAACCCGGCGACGTCGTATTGGTCGAAGATCAGGTTCAGGTCACCGTAAATGGAGTGCTCTTTCCGGCCATTCTGAACCGGTCCGAAGGCGTTCAACGACGGCAGGAACAGAATATATGTGGGGTAATCCGTCCGACCCACGGTGAGTCCTGCATTTATCCGCACCGGGCCCAGCGATTTTCCGAAGTCATAGTTGATACGGGCCGATCCAGCGCGAAACGTTCCGTTGGGCGATTTGGCATCAGTGTTGCGCCAGGCGAGGCTGAATGTGATCCGGTCGCCATTCTGCAAGAGTTGGGTATAGAGCGCGCTGAGCCCGAGGATATCGGCCTCTTGTGTCGGGTAACGCGCTGAAAACCGGGTCTCGACCAGCGCACCCAAAGTCAGCCGTCCCTTGCTGAGAGCAAGGCTATGCGATGCTTCGACCCGTGCGAGGTTGTAACTGCGTTCCCCGGCGGCCCAGCTTGTTCCCCAAACTGCCTGGACAAGAGCAATGCCGGACCCCGTCTTGAACCCGTGTTTCAGCCCGATCTCGCCATAGGTGGTGGCCAGATCCGAGTTGCTGAGCCCAGGGGCTGCGGCTTTTGCTTCGGAAGAGAGCGCAACGCGCTGTACATACAGTCGCCCCGCGGCCGAGGTTTCTGTCGTTTCCGAGCGATGGAACCGGTACGCGCTGGTCAGGTCAATGACGCCGATGGTTCCTGATAACGCCTGAGCGGAGGGGCTGAGCGCACCGATGACTGGTTCGCCATCGATGATCTGGCGGGCACTGTCGGCCCCGTTGTTCACGTTGTCGGAGGGTCGCAACTCGGTCCGAAGACGGAATGACCAGGGGTTGATCCGGCGCAGAACGCCATAGTCGCGGGCAATCAGTCGATCCGCCTTATCATCCGGCGAGTGCAACGCTGTCAGGCGCAACCAGTATTGCGCACGGGTCGGTTGACCCGCATCCAATGCGGTACGGGCGGCCATCTGCGCTGCACGAAATTTGTCGGCGTGGTCTTCGGAATACCGATAGGCCCGCGCAGCGGCGCGCCGGGCAGCATCGGGCTGCTGCAACTGTACGTAAGCGTTGGCCTGTAGATAGTGCAGCAGGGGGTTTTTAGGATCGGCTGCGAGCAATCCTTCTGACATCTGGAGGGCCAGCGTTGGCTTATCGTTCCGCAAGGCCCGGACGGTGATTTGCAAGGCCTCGTCGAGCGTAAGCCGCTGAACCGTTTCCGGCTCGGCGGCTGACACGAATTGTGTGGACAGGCAGGCGAAAAAAGCCGCCGCCACCGGTTTACGGGCGCGGTTGAGTACAAATCGGATCGGCATTCGCGCCACCGCAGACACCTAGGACGAACGTGCCGTATTCGATTTCGTTGTCGTATGCGTCGATGTGATCCTCGGCATGGATCGCGCCTGCAACGGCCGTCGCGCCCTGGCTGCTGAAGAGACCGGCATATTCTCCGACATCCCGGAGATCGGGGGTCATCACTGTGCCCTCAAAGCCGCCATTTGCGGTAATTTCGGTCGGACGTAGAGAAAGGTCCTGTATCTCTTGATCAAAGTCTATGATCCGGCGGTTGTAGATAATTCCGTCCACCTGGTTTTGGGTGTCGCCGAAACCTGCGTTGATCAGGATGTCTCCGGTAACTTCGGCGACCTGTCCGGGAAGAACCGAAGGGTCGGTGCCGGGCGTTACCGGCAGCAGGTCCTCGGCGCTGCCATTTCCGTTCACGACGCCAATGTAATTGCCAGCATAGGTGACCACGCCGCCGTTGGGGAGTGTGGTTGGCGCTACATAAATCCCGTCACGCCCGAATTGCGTACCCTGAATGACGGTATTGAACTGAACACCGCTGCCGATCACAGCGCCATATACGCCGTCGATTTCGCGCACGAAGGCGGTGAAGTGGCGGGTCAGTGAGCCATCCTGTGCGGCATAGGCATCGTAGCCAGGCCTATCCAGCGATGGCTTGCGGGCGTAAACATCGGTGAATTCCACATCGTCGAGACCCGTTCCCCGAACAACAAGAGTCTGGGCGTCCGGATCGTAGGCTATGCTGGTAATGCTTCCAGCGATTGGTTCCGGAACTATAGGGTTCGTCGGGTTTTCTCCGCCACCGCCATCACCCGGGTTCGTTCCAAAAACGGCATCCGATCCGCCACATGCGGACAACACAACGAACGTTGCCAGTGCAACGAAATAGGGTCTCATCACTGCCTGCCTCTGCTCTTTGTTAGAGAGATTTTTCAGCCATAGTCTGGCTTTGGTTGTGGAAAGTCAAATGGTTCGAGTGCAGGGCTTGGGTTTGCCCCCGGAGGGTGCCCAAAAAGCCATACCTTATGTCGCGGTTTCGGTGGCTATTAATGCAAGATATAGTATTGTGGCGACTCATCTAGTGAAAGGACCCCCGATGCCGCTAACGCCTGAGCAATTGGCCGAGATCGATGCCCAGCGGGCGCAGACAGCGACGACGCGGCGGGTGGTTTCGCCGGGCATGGAAGAGCACCTCTATACCGCGCACCCGGTGCTGGACCACGGTTTTGTTCGGGTGATCGACTATATGGGTGACGATGCGGCGATCTGTCAGGCGGCGCGAGTCAGCTATGGCAAGGGCACCAAATCGGTGCAGAACGACGAGGGGCTGATCCGCTATCTGATGCGGCATTGGCATTCGACCCCGTTCGAGATGTGCGAAATCAAGCTGCATGTGAAGCTGCCGGTGTTTGTCGCGCGGCAGTGGATCCGGCACCGGACCGCGAATGTGAACGAGTATTCGGCGCGCTATTCGATCCTGGACCGCGAGTTCTATATCCCAGCGCCCGAACATGTGGCGGCGCAATCGGCGGTCAACAATCAGGGGCGTGGCGACACGCTGGAAGGCGCCGAGGCGGCGCGGGTTCTGGAAATCCTCAAGGCCGACAGCGCCCGCTGCTATGACAATTACGAGGCGATGATCGGGCAGGAGGGCCAGCAGGGGCTGGCGCGCGAACTGGCGCGGATGAACCTGCCGGCGAATATCTATACCCAGTGGTACTGGAAGGTGGATCTGCACAACCTGTTTCATTTCCTGCGGCTGCGTGCCGACGCGCATGCCCAGTACGAGATCCGGGTCTATGCCGAAACCATGTGCCGGATCGTCGCCGACTGGGTGCCTTTCGCCTACAAGGCGTTCGAGGATTACCGGCTGGGCGCGGTTAACCTGTCGGCGCAGATGGTCGACAACCTGCGCCGGATGCTGGCGGGTGAAACGGTCACGCAGGAGAACTCGGGCCTGTCGGCGCGCGAATGGCGCGAGTTCCAGGACGTCATCGGCCGGTCGTGATAGCGGAGCGACCGGTTGACACGGTCCAGCCGGGTTTTAGGACATAACAACAGTCCGGCGGCCGCTGGCCGCCGAACCCCTGACGTGGTTCTGCCGTGGATTTACAACGGCTTGATGTCGGCGGCCATCTGACGGCCGTCGCGGCCGTCTTGCAACTCGAACGACACTTTCTGATTGTCGGCCAGACCGGTCAAACCGGACCGCTCGACAGCCGAAATGTGGACAAAAACATCCTTGCCGCCGCCGTCGGGGGCAATAAACCCATAACCTTTAGTTGCGTTAAACCATTTCACGGTGCCGGTAGGCATGTCCCGTGTCTCCTTCTGACATTCAAATCGTCCCCGAATATGCGGGGCCATGGGCGGGTGGCCGGTGGCGACCGGGCTCTTTCCCTTGTGCCGGGTCAGAGGGTGGTAAACACCGGATCCGGCCTCAAGATTGCACGGTGCCGCCAAAAATCAAGAAAAAGGGACTGTGCCCGGTTCATTTTGCACGATATTTGGGCGGAAAGGATGGAGGTTTTATGCTGATCTACGGGTTGAAGAACTGTGACACGTGCCGCAAGGCTCTGAAAGCATTGCCGAATGCGCGTCTGGTCGATGTTCGCGACGATGGGATCGGCAAGGAGGTTCTGGCACGCGCATGGGCGGAATTCGGCGCAGCTCTGCTCAACACCCGTTCGACCACATGGCGGGGGCTGGACGAGGCAGAGAGGGCGCGCGACCCGCTGGACCTTATCGCCGGACACCCGGCGTTGATGAAGCGGCCGCTGATCGAGGCCGGGGGGGAATTTTACCTGGGTTGGACCCCTGACACCCGGCGCGCCCTTGGCGTGGACTGAATGGGGGCCTATGTGAACCCGGAATCTGAATTGGAGGTCACCCAATGCGCAATGCGGCGCTTGTCCTTGGTATCATTGCCGGTTTGATCGGTATGCTCGTCGGCTTTGTCAGCTTTGGCTATGTCGAGGCGGTGGAGTATTTCGGCGAGATCGAGGGCGTGGCCGAGCAGGTCGGCAATACCGATCTGGTGCAGATGACTTCGGTCATTGCCCCGATGCTGGCGATTGCGGGCGGCGCGATGGCGCGAGCGCGGGCCTTGTGGGGCGGTGTGCTGCTGATGATCTCGGCGGCGGGCATGTACCATGCCTTTGGCTTCAACGTGTTCACGATGTTCCCCATCGCCTTTGCCGGGGTGGCCGGTGTTCTGGCGGTGGCAGCTGGCAAGCCGGACGAGGAAAAGGCGCATTTCTGAGCAGGGAAGGGCCCGCAATGCGCGGGCCGATCCTTGCGGGTCAGGCCATGGCGGCGCTTTGGGCGCGGTTGCGCAGCAGCGCGTCGACCGACAGGGCGCCCGCGCCCCGGATCACCAGGATACCAAGGGTGAACACCCAGAACAGGCGCTGGTCCATGATCACGCTGCCGGACTGGTTGTCGAACCAGGCGCCCAGCGTGGCCAGATCGGTGGCGCCGTGGCCGTAGACATCGGTCAGCGACTGCACCACCACAAAGCCGATCATGCCGAGGGCGGCCAGCCGGGTGAAGAGGCCGATCACGATCAGCAGCGGCAGGATGAATTCGGCATAGGTGCCCGCCATGACCACAGCCCAGTGGTACAGGCTCAGTTGCGAAACGTCATAGCCGACCGCCTCCAGCTGTTTGGGAAAGATCTGGCTGTAGGCGCCGATCGAGGGGCTGAACAGGCCAAGGATGCCATCGCCGAGCTTGGTCAGGCCCGAGTTCCAGTAATAGATCAGCAGCACAGCGGCAAAGGTGAACCGGGCCAGCAGCGGCAAGAGCCAGGTTCCGGCGGTTTCGACAAGGCCAAAGACCTTGTCATGGATCGAGACGAGTGGGTTCATGCTCTTGTCCTTCCTCTGTGAGTGAGGTGAGGGCGCCCCCCTGGAGGAGCAGGGCCAATGTGGCGCCCAGGTCGAAATCGGGTGTCGTTTCGGCGGCGGCTTCATAGGCCGCGCCGATGGTCGCACCGGCTTGCAGGGCTTCGATCCAGTCGCCGCCGCCGGGGGGCAGCGGCTGTGGGATCGGGTCGTATTCGGGCCGGGTGATCAACACATCCTGACCGCCCGGTTGCGGCTTCGGCGCGCCGTCCTCGGTATTGAACCGCCAGATCGCATGAATCGGCCAGGGCGACCGGATCAGCCGCATGGCCGGGGCGAAGTCCAGCCGCGCGGACATCAGCGCCTCGGGGTCGATGGACAGCGCCTTTGGGTCGAGCGGGGTGCTGTCGGCGGCATGGTAGGACTGGCGTATCGCCAGTTCGAGCCGCGCCACATCGGGCAGGTAGCCCAGGTGCGACAGCTGTTCCATCCCGGCGAGGAAGTCGGGAAACGCCTCGCCGTAGAACATCATCAGCGGCGTCGACGGCGGATGGCGCCGAAGGAAGAGTCCCGCGAGCCCGTCCATGTTCTGCGCGCCCAGCAGCTTGGCGATGACCGGAAAGGCCTGGTGCATCGCCTCGGTCAGCGACACAGCGACATTGTTGCGGTAGACGTTGAACCGGCGGCCTGCCGGATGCGCGTCGGCGTCGCACAGACCCTCCGGGATCGCTCGGCCCGGATCGAGCAGAGCGGCATGGAAATCATCCTGTGTCACGGTCATGCCGGTAAGCGCTCCAGCGCGGTTTGGGCGCGCGCGGCCTCGGCCCGCAGAACGTGCCAGTCGGGCACGTCGGTGTCCCACTCGATCAGGATCGGTTTCGGGCCTGACCGGTCGAGCACGAAATCGAGCAGGGACCAGACCGGGTCCACCACCTCGCGCCCGTGGCTGTCGATCAAGAGCGGGCGACCGTGGTCGTCATGATCCTCGTCATGGCCGCCCAGGTGAATTTCGCCCACTTTTTCCAGCGGATAGGCGTCGATATAGCCCTGCGGTGAAAAATCGAGATTGGTGGCCGAGACAAAGACGTTGTTGACGTCGAGGAGCAATCCGCAGCCGGTGCGCCGGGAGATTTCCCGCAGGAAATCGGGCTCGGACCAGGTGCTTTCGGCAAAGGCGAGGTAGGAGGAGGGGTTTTCCAGCAGCATCCGGCGGCCAACCACGTCCTGCACCTGGTCGATGTGATCGCAGACGCGGGTCAGCGTGGCATCGGTATAGGGCAGCGGCAGCAGGTCATTGAGAAAATGGCTTTCATGGGTGGACCAGGCCAGATGTTCCGAGAAACTGGCCGGGTTCAGCCAGCTTACGAGGTGTTTCAGCCGGGCCAGGTGATCAGGGTCGAGCGGACCCGCGCCACCGATGGACAGGCCGACACCATGCAACGAGACCGGGAACCGCTCGGACAGGTGGCGCAGCTGCGCCAGCGGGCGGCCGCCGTCGCCCATGTAGTTCTCGGCATGGATTTCCAGCCAGCCGACCGGACCGGGCGCATCGAGGATCTCGGCGAAATGCTGTGGCTTGTAGCCGACGCCGGGTACGGACGGCAGGTCGTTTGGGGCGCGGGAAGCATCCAGCATGACATCGTCCTTTCGGCAATCCCGGCGGGGTAGGAAAAGTGGCGGGCCGGTGGGCGGCCCGCCCCCTGAAGGTGTCGGGCCTTATGCGGGCAGGTCGCGGGCCAGCGCTTCGAGCGAGCCTTTGCGTGCCGAGCCATCGGCCTGTGCGGGCAGTTCGATCGTCGCGCAGGTGCCAGCGTCGACCAGCGTCCAGGCATTGCCCTGGTAATCCACGGTCGAAGTGCCGGCGCAGGTGGTGCCGGGGCCTGCGGCGCAGTCGTTCTTGCCGGCCAGCGATACGCCATAGCACTTTTCCTTGGCTTGGGCGCTGGCAGTGGTGACAGTGGCTGCGGAAAGCGCGGCAGCTACGGCGCCCGCGATGGCCAGGGTCTTGGTGGTGTTCGACATCTCGTTCATCCCTTCATGATCGTGTGATGTTTTCGTCTTGGACAAGTCAAAGGTAGTGTCGTCGGTGCTCGGTTTGAATTCACGACCCCGTGTCTCACATTCCTGTCAGAATTCTTGGGCAAGTCACGCCGTAAACAAAGGGATTCTTTTGACAAACCCCCGAAATGTTACAGGCCAGCCCCCGGTGAGGAGGCTGGCCTGCACGTCATTTGTGAGAATTGTTACAGCAGGTCGGGCGGTGTCGCGGCGCGCGCCAGCTCTTTTGTAACATCTGCAAGCGGCTGCACGCGGGTTTCCTTTTCGCCCAGGCGACGGACGCTGACGGTGCGTTCCTCGACTTCGCGCTGACCGACGGCAAGGATCACCGGCACCTTGCCCACCGAATGCTCGCGGACCTTGTAGTTGATCTTTTCATTCCGGGTGTCGGCCTCGGCCCGGACGCCTGCGGCGCGCAGTTCGGCCACCACCTGATTCACATAGTCATCCGCCTCCGAGGTGATCGAGGCGACCACCACCTGGCGCGGGGCCAGCCAGAAGGGCAGCTTGCCCGCGTGTTCCTCGATCAGGATGCCGATGAACCGCTCGAACGAGCCCAGCGTCGCGCGGTGCAACATGACCGGGCGATGCTTGGCCCCGTCGGCGCCGATATAGGTGGCGTCCAGCCGCTCGGGCAGCACGAAGTCAACCTGATGGGTGCCGCATTGCCAGTCGCGGCCGATGGCATCGGTCAGGACAAACTCCAGCTTGGGCCCGTAGAAGGCACCTTCGCCCGGGTTCAGTTCCGGCTCGATCCCGGCAGCGCGGGTGGCGGAGAGAAGGGCTGCTTCTGCTTTGTCCCAGACCTCGTCGGAGCCGGCTCGGGTGTCGGGTCGGTCGGAGAATTTAACCGAGAATTTCTCGAATCCCAGATCCTTGTAGATCATCGACAGGAAGTTGATGAATTCCGCGGTTTCGGATTCAATCTGATCCTCGGCGCAGAAGATATGGCCGTCATCCTGGGTAAAGCCGCGCACCCGCATGATGCCATGCAACGCTCCCGAGGGTTCATAACGGTTGCAGGAGCCGAATTCGGCCATGCGCAGCGGTAAGTCGCGATAGGATTTGAGGCCCTGGTTGAAGATCTGCACGTGGCAGGGGCAGTTCATCGGCTTGAGCGCGTTGACCGCCTTTTCGCGGGCGTGTTCCTCGTCGACTTCGACGATGAACATGTTCTCCTGGTACTTCTCCCAATGGCCCGACGCCACCCACAGCTTGCGGTCAACCACCTGTGGCGTATTCACCTCGACATAGCCGCCGCGGCGCTGCTGGCGGCGCATATAGTCCTGCAGCGTTGTGTAGACGGTCCAACCGTTGGGGTGCCAGAACACCTGGCCGGGGGCCTCTTCCTGCATGTGGAACAGGTCCATCTCGCGGCCCAGTTTGCGGTGGTCGCGCTTGGCGGCCTCTTCCAGCATGTGCAGGTGGGCTTTGAGCTTTTCCTTGCCGGTGAAGGCGACGCCATAGATGCGTTGCAGCATCGGGCGATTGCTGTCACCACGCCAATACGCACCGGCGATGGACATCAGCTTGAACGCGTCGCCGGGGACCTGGCCGGTGTGTTGCAGGTGCGGGCCGCGGCAAAGGTCCTGCCAGTGGCCGTGCCAGTACATACGGATCGGCTCGGTGCCGGGAATGGCCTCGATCAGCTCGACCTTGTAGGGTTCGTTATTGGCCTTGTAGAATTCGATCGCGCGCGTGCGTTCCCAGACCTCGGTGGTCACGGGTTCGCGCTTGTTGATGATCTCCTTCATCTTTTTCTCGATCAGGCCGAGATCTTCAGGCGTGAAGGGTTCGGCACGGTCGAAGTCGTAATACCAGCCGTTCTCGATGACGGGGCCGATGGTGACCTTGGTGGCAGGCCAGATCTCCTGTACGGCGCGGGCCATGATATGGGCCAGGTCGTGGCGGACCAGTTCGTTGGCCTGTGCCTCGTCGGCCATGGTGTGAATGGCGATCTGCGCGTCACCCGCGATCGGCCATTGCAGGTCCCAGTGCTTGCCTTCGACGGTGGCAGAGATGGCCTTTTTTGCCAGCGAGGTGGAGATGTCGGCGGCGACCTGCGCGGGCGTTACACCTGCGTCATAGGATCGTGCATTGCCATCGGGAAAAGTGAGAGAAATCTGGGCCATATCTGGCGGCTCCTCGTCGGTTTGGCGCCCACTGAACGCCCGGTTGCGGGTTATGGTGTCCGCCCGATTTGGCAGGGGCCGCAGACGAAGTCAAGGCAGCAGACCTTCCGGGAAAGTTTGTGCCCAAAGTTTCGCGAAACTTTGGGCCGGCCGCGCGGTCAGCGCGCGGCAAAGATGGCATAGGCCATCATCAGGGTGCAGACCCAGCCGGCGCTGAACAGGATCGGCCGCAGCGGCATGCGGGCATAGCCCGAGATCATGCCTGCCGCATGCACCACCCGGATCCAGAAGAAGGCAATCGCGGTCCAGTAGGTCAGCGTCGAGAACCCGTTCATCAGCGCCAGGATCAGCACCAGCACCGCAAAGGGCGTCGCCTGTTCCAAGAGGTTCAGATGTGCCCGGTGGGCGCGCTGAACCCAGGGGCGCAAATTTGAAATCTGCGCCGGCCGGGCAAAGGCCTCTTCATGCGAGGGATCGGTGGCGATGCCGACGACATAGGGAATCCAGAGCGAGGCGGCGAGGATCATCAAGCAGGTGAGAATGCCCAGTTCGGTGGGAAAGCTTTCCTTCACGCGGCCCCTTTCAGCGCGGTTCCGGTTTCCAGATAACTCTTGAGCGAGGCGGCCAGGCGTGCCCAGCCTTCGCCGATGCCCTCTTGCCCGGCGGCAAGGTTGTAGTGTTCGATGGTCAGCTTGCAGATCTCGCCCTGCGGTTCGATCAGATAGACCATTTCCGAGGCCGCGGCACCCGGTCCCATGAAAAGCGGCTCGAAACTCATCTCGATGCGTGATTTCGGGTCGAGCCGCCGGGTCACCTGTCGCAGCATGGC
Source organism: Ruegeria marisflavi (assembly GCF_025673445.1). Taxonomy (NCBI): domain Bacteria; kingdom Pseudomonadati; phylum Pseudomonadota; class Alphaproteobacteria; order Rhodobacterales; family Roseobacteraceae; genus Ruegeria; species Ruegeria marisflavi. Next base: position 61,293 of record NZ_JAOVQN010000007.1, on the reverse strand, counting down.
GCCCCCGGCGGGCGTGATGAATTCGACAGTCTCGCCGGGCGAGACCTTGCCCTGCACCTCGTTGCAGAGGAAGTGATAGGCCGCCATCTGTTCGGTCTCGGTCAGCGCGGCCCAAAGCGCATCCTGTGTGCAGCGGATGAATGTCTGCATCATGAAATCGGGCTTTCCCATTCTGTTCTCCGTTTCCAATTTGTCTTTCAAGGCTGCTAGCCCCTGTGCCTGCGGTTGCAGGAAGGGCGCCACCCAGCGGTTGATCATGTCCTGCAAGGGCAGGGGGTTGAGGTAATGGTATTTGAACCGCCCCTCGCGTCGGGTGAGGACCAGATGCGCCTCCTCCAGCAACTTGAGGTGTTTCATGACCCCGAACCGGGTCATGTCGAACTTGCTTTCCAGCTCGCTCAGGCTTTGCCCGTCCTTCTGGCGCAACTGGTCCAGAATGGCGCGGCGGGCGGGGTCGTTGAGAGCTTTGAAGAGCGTGTCCATGGATCGACTATATGTGATTCTATAGTCACGTGACAATATGGTAACTTAATGATCCTTGCACCTGCCCGCAAAGCGTTGGAGGCTTGGGAAAAACGACCAGCAAAGGAAAAGCCAGGTGAGCGATACTCTGACAACCGACCGGGGGCGCAGCCTCGCCTATCAACTCACCCCGGGCGACGGTCCCTGCATCGTGTTCCTGGGCGGGCTGAAATCGGACATGGAAGGCACCAAGGCCGTGCATCTGGAGGCCTGGGCGCGGGCGCGAGGGCATGCGTTTCTGCGGTTCGATTACTCGGGACATGGCGAAAGCTCAGGCATATTCGACGAGGGCGCGATCGGCGATTGGCATCAGGACACGCTGGCCGCGGTCGATAGCCTGACCGAGGGACCGTTGATCGTGGTCGGCTCGTCGATGGGCGGCTGGCAGGCGCTGCTTTTGGCGCGGGCGCGGGCGGACCGCATTGCGGGCATGGTCACCATCGCCGCCGCGCCGGATTTCACCGAAGATGGCTGGTGGGCCGGGTTCGACGCGGGTCAAAGGGCGCAATTGGCGGCCGAGGGCCGGGTGGAACTGCCCTCGGACTATATGGAACCCTATATCGTTACCCGCCGCATGATCGAGGACGGGCGTAATCATCTGGTGCTGCGCGCGCCGCTGCACCTGCCGTTCCCGGTGCGCTTTCTGCAAGGCACCGCCGATACGGCGGTGTCGGTCGATACGGCGATGCGGCTCTTGCAGCAGGCGACGGGGCCTGACATGCGGCTGTTGCTGGTCAAGGACGCCGATCACCGGTTCTCGGACGAGACCTGTCTGAAGATCATCGAGGACGCGGTGATCGACGTTCGGGGTTGTGGCTGATGCGGCGGCTCGGGAAGTTTCTGGGGCGTGCCCTTGCGGTGCTTGCGCTGGCGGGGGGGCTGGCCTGGTGGTTTGGGCCTTATGAGGAGGTGGACCTAGTCGCGGAATTCGATCCGCGCAAATTCGGCGAGGGTGTGCAGGTCTATTTCGAGAGCATCGAGTCGGGCTTTTCCGATATGGTGCCTGGAGTAGAAAAGCGGGTGATCTGGGCGCCGGGCGGGTACGAGCGGCGGACGCCCTATGCGTTGGTCTACCTGCACGGATTCTCGGCTACCTCCGAGGAAATCCGCCCGGTGCCCGACCGCATCGCCCAGGCGCTGGGCGCCAATCTGGTCTATACCCGGTTGCAGGGACATGGGCGCGGCAGCGCGGCAATGACCGAAGGCACGGCATCAGGCTGGATGCGGGACGCGGCCGAGGCGCTGGCGGCGGGCCGGGCGGTTGGCGAAAAGGTGATTGTCCTGTCCACCTCGACCGGCGGCACGCTGGCGGCGGCGGTGGCGCTTGACCCCGGCATGTCGACCGATGTGGCTGCGATGATCCTTGTCTCGCCCAATTTCGGAGTGAACGATCCGCTGGCCTTTGTTCCGACCCTGCCGGGCGCGCGCTATTGGTTGCCCTCGGTCATGGGCGGCGAGCGGGATGCCAGCAGCCCCGATCCGGAGAAAAACACCTATTGGACCACCCGTTACAGCTGGTCGGCGCTGGTGCCGATGGCGGCCTTGGTCAAGACGGTGATGGCGCTTGATTTCGGGCAGGCCCGGGTGCCGGCCCTGTTCTGGCTTTCGCCTGACGACAAGGTGGTGCGCCCCGATCTGACGGGCGAGGTCGCCAAGCGCTGGGGCGGACCGGCCGAGATGCGCACCGTAACCATGGGGCCGGGCGACGATCCGTCCTCGCATGTGATCGCGGGCGATATCATGTCGCCGGGGCAGACCGATATCGCGGTCGCGGGCATGCTCGCCTGGCTGCGGGAACAGGGAATAGAGTGATGGACCAGCGGGTGAGCCTGATCACCATCGGCGCCGAGGATATCGAGGCGGCGGCATCCTTTTACGAGGCGCTGGGATGGCGCCGGGTCGAGACGTCGGACGGGGTGATCGCCTTTGACCTGATCGGGCAGGTGCTGGGCCTTTACCCGCTGGACGCGTTGGCCAAAGATATCGGCCTGCCAGTGGCGTCGCTGGGGCAGGGGGCAATGACGCTGAGCCACAATTGCCGCGACCGGGAAACGGTCGATGCGCTGCTCGACCGGGCGCAAGCGGCGGGGGCCGAAATCCTGAAACCTGCCTCAGATGTGTTCTGGGGCGGCTATCACGGCTATTTCCGCGCCCCAGACGGCAGCATCTGGGAGATCGCCCATAACCCGTTTTCGGCGCTGGGACCGAATGGAGAGTTTCGCTGGAACGGGTACGGCTGATGCGCCGCCCGGGCAGCATGTGGAGCCTGGAGACCCTGGGTCGTGTGCGCCTGTCACGGCATTTCTTCATGCGCGATTTCCTTTACTCCGAGATCGGCAGTTTTCACGAGAAACAGAACATTCCCGACGATCCCGATCTGGCGATCGAGACCGGGCGGGCCTTTTGCGAAACGCTGATGGATCCGCTGGAGGAGACCTTTGGCCGTATCGCGGTGCGCTCGGGCTATCGCTCGGCGGCGCTCAACCGGTTCGGAAATGAAAACCGGCTGAATTGCGCCCGCAACGATCATCCGCTGGAATGCCACATCTGGGACCGGGGGCGGGGAGAGGCGCGGATTGCCGGAGCATCGGTGGTCATCCCCTGGTTCGCGGACCGCTACGCGCAGGGGCGCGACTGGCGCGATCTAGCCTGGTGGCTGCACGATCACCTGGATTATTCCGAGATCTGGTTTTTTCCCAAGCTCTGCGCCTTCAACCTGGTGTGGCGGCCCGTGCCGCTGCGCCGGATCGACAGCTATATCGCGCCGCGCGGGCGGCTGGTGGTGGCGGGAGAAGAGCCGCCGGTGCCTGTGTACGACCGTCAGGCGGCCTATGCCGACTTCCCGCCCTTCCGTGGCATCAGGTATCCCTGAGAGGGCTTGTCCGGTCGCCCGAAAATGCCCATTCTGCAGCCAGTTGAGGTGAGTGGCGGAAAGGACGACAATGACCGAACCCCTGGTTTTGTTGCCGGGCATGGCCTGTGATGTGCGGCTTTTCGATCATCAGATCCGCCATTTGTCGGCTGACCGGGCCGTCACCTTCTGCCCGATCACCCAGTCTGAACGCATCGAGGAGATCGCCAAGGCGATCCTGCCGCAGCTTCCGGCCCGGTTCGCGCTGGCGGGGCTCAGCATGGGCGGGATCGTGGCGATGGAACTGATGCGGCGGGCGCCCGAGCGGGTCACGCGGCTGTGCCTGATGTCCACCGACGCGACAACTGATACGCCGCAGGTCGCCGCCGCACGCGAGCCGCTGATGATCAGCGCACGGGTGGGTAAGCTGGACCAGGCCCTGGCCCAGATGATGCGGCCCGAGACACTGGCGCCGGGGCCGGGGCGGATGGCGCTGCTGGATCTGGTGCGCGACATGGGGCTGGGGCTGGGCCCAGATGTCTTTGTACGGCAAATGAAGGCGCTGCAACGGCGCCCCGATCAGCAGGGCACCCTGCGCAAGATCAAGGTGCCGACCCTCATCCTGTGCGGCGCGCATGACCGCATGACCTCGGTCCGGCGGCACAGCTTCCTGGCGGATCTGATCAGCGGGGCGGAACTCAGCGTGATCGAGGATGCGGGTCACCTGCCGACGCTGGAGACACCCGAGACGGTGACAGAGCATCTGCGCGGCTGGCTGGCGGTCTGACCGTCAGGGGTAGAGCGCCCGGCGTTCGTCCTTGGTCAGGATATGGGGTTCCGCCACCGGATCGCCGGTGGTCGGATCAAAGAACGGGGTTTCCCGCCAGCGGCCCGACAGCCGCGCCGAGAGCATTCGGGACAACAACCCGTAAACCGCCGGTATGGCGTTGATGTGCTTGGTGCCGCCGCCGGGCTGCGGCACGAAACCTTGCGTGCGCACCGGCCCCAATGCGGCCGTATCGGTCAGTCGCCGCGTGTTGAATCCGGCAAAGGGGGTCTTGGCCGATTTCAGGGTGGTTGCGATCGGGGTGTTGCAGCACTTGGCGTACCAGCGGAACAAGCCTTTGGGCGACAGGCGCATCAGCGCAAGATGCTCGCGCCCCTTTTCGATAACGATTCCATCAGGGCTGAGCTGGAAAATATCCACCGGGCCGGGCGCCGGATCGGGCTGATCAAAGTAAAGCTCACCGGCCCGGCAATCCGCGCAATAGCAGACCACATGGGTCCCGGATTGCACCGCTGCCGGAGTCAGGTGGCCGGACAGCGCCCCGCAGGCGCAGGCGAAAGCCAGCGGTTGTGCGGGGCGCTTTGGCATTGTCAGGCCGCCGAATTCGTGTTGGCGACCTTGATCTTGTTATCTTTGCGGGCGTTGTTGTTCATGAACTCGATCACCAGCGGGCGGATGTTGTCGCGCCAGCTGCGGCCGGCAAAGATACCGTAATGACCGGCCTCGGGCTCAAGATGGCTGGCCTTCTTGCTGTCCGGCAGGCTGGTACACAGGTCGAGCGCGGCGATACACTGGCCCGGGGCCGAGATATCGTCATTCGCGCCCTCGACGGTCATTACCGCAACATTGGTGATTTTCGAGATATCCACCTTGTGGCCGTCGACCACGAACTGGTTCCTGGCAATTTCGCGTTTCTTGAAGACCCGCTCGACCGTCGACAGGTAGAATTCCGCCGTCATGTCCATGACCGCCAGATATTCATCGTAGAATCTGTTGTGCGCGTCGTGGTCGGATGCCTCGTCGCGCATCACGCGATAGATCTGGTCCGTGAACGCCTTGGAATGACGGTCGCTGTTCATCGACATGAAGGAGGCCAGTTGCAGCAGGCCGGGATAGACCATCCGGCCAACGCCCTGGTATTTGAACCCGACGCGCTGGATCATCGACTGTTCCAACTGGCCCATGGTGACGCGGCGGCCGAAATCCGTGACCTCGGTCGGGGTCGCGTCGGGGTCGACGGGGCCGCCGATCAGGGTCAGTGTGCTGGGCTGCGCCTTGGGGTCCAGTTCCGCCAGATAGGCGGTCGCGGCCAGGGTCAGGGGTGCCGGCTGGCAAACCGCCACCACATGGGTGTCGGGGCCAAGTTCGCGCATGAAATCAACAAGGTAGAGCGTGTAATCCTCGACGTCAAACTTGCCTGCGGACACCGGAATGTCGCGGGCATTGTGCCAGTCGGTGATATAGACCTCGCAATTGACCAGTAGGCTCTTCACGGTCGAACGCAAGAGCGTTGCATAGTGTCCCGACATCGGGGCCACGATCAGCACCTTGCGCGGCTGGGTCTCGCGGCCGGCGACGTTGAAGTGGACGAGATCGCCGAAATCCCGCTCGACCACGGTGGTGATCTCGACCAGGTGATCCTTGCCGTCCTCACAAGTAAAGGTGCGGATCCCCCAGTCGGGTTTCACGACCATGCGTTGGAAGGTGCGCTCGGTCACCTCGCCCCAGGCGGCCATCCAGTTGAACATGGGGTTGGGAACCATCGAGAAGGCGGGATAGGATGCCATCGCGCTGGCAGTCGCCCCAAGCCACTGGTTGGTGTTCCGAACGGTTTCCATCAAATCGTAGGTCATCATGTAGCGCATGAAATGGGCCTCCTAAGCCACACCCATAGAGTTTGGACCATTCGTCGCTTTGCCCCCCGACACCCACGACGGTATTCTGCATAGCAGCGACGTTAAGGGGGATTCCTTAAAATGACAACAAGTGACGGGAATACGCCGGAATTGACCGGCGAACACTTTGAACAGCTCAAGGAAAATATGGCCAAAGTCGAACAGCTGTCCAAACGGCTAGTCGAACTCATGGCCGGGAAGAAGCCGCATACGCCCGCGCTGGATTCCCCGAATCAAGAGCTTTTTGCAAAGGCAGCAACGGCCTATTGGACCGAAGCCTGGCAGAACCCCGCCAAGCTGCTGGAGCAGCAGCTGGAATTCTGGGGCAAGTCGGTGATGAATTTCGCCGAAGCGCAACAGGCCCTGCTGACCGGCGAGGTCGAAGAAGGGGAAGGGGCGCCGAAGGATCGTCGCTTTGCCAACCCGCTTTGGGAAACCAACCCCTATTTCCGCTTCGTCAAGCAGCAGTACCAGACCAACGCCGCCGCGCTGGCGCAGGCGGTCGCCTCGGTCGAGGATCTGCCGGACAAGGACCGCAAGCGGCTCAAGTATTTCTCGCAGCAGATCATCGACCTGATGGCGCCGACCAATTTCCTGGGTACCAACCCCGATGCGCTGGAACGGGCGGTGGAAACCGAGGGGCGGTCGCTGCTGCAAGGGTTGGAGAACCTGATCCGGGATCTCGAGGCCAATGGCGGCGAACTGGTGGTCAAGCTGGCGGACGAGAGCGCCTTTGAGGTTGGCGGCAATATTGCCACCACGCCGGGCGATGTCGTGTATCGCAACCGGATGATGGAGCTGATCCAGTACAAGCCGGTCACCGAGACTGTCTATGAAACGCCGATCGTGCTGTTCCCGCCCTGGATCAACAAGTTCTACATCCTTGATCTGAAGGCGCAGAACAGTTTCATCAAATGGGTGACCGAGCAGGGTTACACCATCTTTGTGGTCAGCTGGATCAACCCGGATGCCAGCTATGCCGATGTGGGGATGGAGGATTACGTTCAGGACGGTTTCCTGACCGCTATCGACGAGGTCAAGAAGATCTGCAAGGTCAAGCAGGTCAATGCGGTGGGCTATTGCATCGCGGGCACCACGCTGAGCCTGACGCTGTCGCTGATGAAGCAGACCGGCGACAAGTCGGTGAAATCGGCGACCTTCTTCACCGCGCTCACCGATTTTTCGGACCAGGGCGAGTTCACCCCCTTCCTTCAGGACGATTTCATCGACGGGATCGAAGACCAGGTCGACAAGGACGGCGTGCTGCGGTCCTGGATCATGGCGCGCACTTTCTCTTATCTGCGGTCAAACGACCTGGTCTATTCCCCGGCGATCCGCAGCTATATGTTGGGAGAGACGCCGCCGGCGTTCGACCTGCTGTACTGGAACGGCGACGGCGCGAACCTGCCCGGCAAGATGGCCAAGCAATATCTGCGTGGCCTGTGCCAGCGCAACCAGTTCGCCGGAGAAGGGTTCGACCTAATGGGCCACACGCTGCATGTGCGCGATGTGGACGTGCCGCTGATGGCGATCACCTGCGAGACAGACCACATCGCGGCCTGGAAGGATTGCTATCGCGGCGTGCAGCAGATGGGATCGAAGTCCAAGACTTTTGTGGTGTCGGAATCCGGTCATATCGCCGGGATCGTGAACCCGCCGTCCAAGAAGAAATACGGCCACTACACCAACCCCGACCTGAAGCTGGATGCCGATGCGTGGATGGCAGAGGCCGATTTCAACGAAGGCTCCTGGTGGCCGATGTGGGATGCCTGGATGCAAAAGCGCTCGGGCAAGCAGGTTCCCGCCCGGGACACCGGTGATTCGGATCACCCCCGCCTGTGCCCGGCGCCCGGCACCTATGTGGTTGCCAAGGCAAGTCGTTGATTTCTTGGGCTTAGGTGAAAAAATTCTGCGGTGCAGCAAAAAAAACTTGAAATGCTGCATCGCAGAAAGCATATTCCTCTCAAGCCGAAGGAAACGGGGTGGGCCCGGACCCGGCAAAGAGGATTGAGACAATGGCAAAGACCCAAGATTTTTCCGCCGTCATGAAAGACATGATGGGTGCATTCCCGGTTGACACCAAGGCAATGGAAGACGCGTTCAAGTCGACCGCAGCCCTGAACGAGAAACTGTCGGGCGTCGCTCTGGAAGCCGCCGAGAAATCGGCTGAGATCTCCAGCAAGTGGACCAAGGAAACCCTGGCCAAGCTGAGCGACATGTCGAAAGCAAAGGCAGAGCCGGCAGACTATGCCAAGGCGATGACCGATTTCGCCAGCGCGTCGGCTGAAGTTGCCGCCGAGAACATGGCCGCCTTCGCCGAAGTTGCGAAGAAAGTGCAGATGGACACCGTCGAGCTGCTGATGGCCGCTGGCAAGGACATCACCGAAGATGCGACCGCAGCCGTGAAAAAGGCCACCAACGACGTGACCGCCGCTGCAAAGAAAGCCGCAGCTGCAAAGTAAGCGAAAGCGCGGGGGCGCACCCTCTCTCCTCCCCCCTTTGGTGTGAACCCGCTGGGCAGGTCGAAAGACCTGCCCTTTCTCTTTTCTTTTGTGCTGCGCTCGCATAGGCTTTGCCGCAGCGCGATAAAAATGGGGAGGGTTCGCCTTGGGCGATGGAGACAAGCCGCTGCTGATCAAGCGTTATGCCAGCCGGCGCCTTTATAACACCGAGACCAGCGATTACGTGACGCTGGAAGATATCGCCGGGTTCATCCGCGCCGGGCGTGAGGTGCAGATCATCGACCTGAAATCCGGCGACGACCTGACGCGGCAATACCTGCTTCAGATCATTGCCGAGCATGAGAGCCGCGGTGAAAACGTGCTGCCGGTGAACGTGCTCAACGACCTCGTGCGCAGCTACATGTTGCCGGGAGGCGGTATGATGCCCCAGTTCCTGCAAAGCTCGTTCGACATGCTGCGCGACAGCCAGTCCAAGCTGATGGAGAACATGAACGCGATGAACCCGATGGCCCAGATACCCGGGTTCGAGGCGCTCAAGGCCCAGCAGGAGGCATTCATTCGCGCCATGACCGGCGGGCTTGGCGGCAATTGGAGCGGCCCCGGGCGCAAGCAGGATGAAGCCGGTACGTCGGACTCGGGCGAGGATCTGGACGATATCAAGAAACAACTGGCCGAGTTGCAGCGCAAGCTTTCCAAGCTGAGTTGATCTTTGGACGGCTTTGGCTGCTGGCTTTGCTGGCCCTGCTGCCGATCGGTGCAGGGCAGGCGCAGGGTGTTCTGACACCCGACTATGACGGAATATGCGGATTGGGTCGCCAATCCGATACCGGATGTTCGGACATCCGGGCGCGCCGGATCGTGGACGCGGCGCAGCCCCCCTGGCGCGCCATCGGCCGCGTGAACTTCGCCGGTCCCGAGGCCCGGTTTCATTGCACCGGTGTTCTGATTGCCGAGCGGTTGGTGCTGACGGCAGCCCATTGTCTGTACCATCAGGCGCGCAAACGCTGGATTCCTCCGGGGGCGGTGCAATTCGTGGCGGGATACCAGCGGGGCGAGGCAACGGCGAGTTCGCCCGTGCGCCGTTATCGGCTCGATCCGAAACAGGGTGTCGGCGGCGAGTTTCACGCCGATCCAGTGCTCGATTGGGCGGTGCTGGAACTGGTTCAGCCCTTGGGCCGGTCGGTCGGGATGCTGCCAGTTACCCTGCCTGGAAAATCCGGTTTCGTTGCGGGATACAGCGGATTGCGCCCGCAAGTGCTGAGCGTGACAGATGGTTGCTCTGTACCCTCGAAGGCAGGTGGGTTGCTGCGCGGGATCTGCCCGGTGATGCAGGGCGATTCCGGTGCGCCGCTGCTGACCGGCTCGGCCGAGCGGCCCAGCGTGGCGGCGATCGTGTCCCGTATCGCGCCAACGGCCGAAGGCGTTTCGGTTCTTTTCCTGCCAGTGGCGATGTTCGACCTGAACCAAGAGTGAAGGCCGCAAGTCCGCGTGAACATCGCTCTCGTAGCGCGGTGCTTATTCCGGCAAACCGGCCCGGCGCAGCCCCTCCAGCCAGCGCTCCCAATCATCCTCGTGCCGGACCGGAACAATCGCGCGGACGCGTGTCACGGTCAGACCGGGCATTTTGTCCAGCAGCCTGCCGACCGAGGCGTGCGCCTCTTCTTGTCTTCCCAGCATTGCCAGTGCAGCAGCTTCCTGCCGCATCAGCGAGGCATATCCCGGTGTTTCCCGCAGGCCTGCCTGCGCATTGTTCAGGCAGGTTTCGTAATCCGCGGCGACATAGGCACCGATGCCGAAACCACCCCGCCAGAAAGGTTTCAAAGGATCCCGCGGGCTGAGCGCCGCGGCCCGTTCATAGGCCGCCTTTGCCTCGGGGTACTGGCCGGAGACACCGTAGAGCGCGGCGCAGTTCCCGTATCCGACCGCCAGGTTGGGGTTGAGCCGGATCGCACGCATCAGATGGGTTTCACCTTCTTCGAAATCGCGGGCAAAGTTGCAGGCCATGCCCAGAATGGCATGGGCATTGGCGTTGTTGTCGTCCTGTTCGACCGCTTTTTCCGCCGACGCCTTGGCCGATTGGATCGCAGCCCCCGTGTCGGTGCGCCAGACATGCAGCATGGCCATCAGATCGCAGAGCGCGATCCCGGCATGCGCTTCGCTCATGTTGGGGTCGCTGGCGACGATCTGGCTCAGCAGGGCGCGCGCCTCTTCGTTGTCGGGCTGCAAGAACTTACCCAGATGCCAGCGCGCGCGCAGGACCTTGTCCCAGGATGACAGGCTTTCGGGCCGGCTGCGGGCGCGTTTGAACTCGGCGTTCATGGTCTCGGGCGCCACCGCCTCGACAATGGCCTGGGTGATCTCGTCCTGAACCGCAAAGATGTCGTCGATCGAGCGGTCGTAGCGGTCCGCCCAGAGATGGGCACCGGTCTCGCCGTCGATCAACTGCCCCGTGACACGAATCTTGTTACCAGCCTTGCGGACGCTGCCTTCGAGCAGATAACGCACGCCGAGATCCCGGCAGACCTGATCGACGCGAACGGCCTTGCCCTTGTAGGTGAAGGTCGTGTTGCGGGCGATGACCTTGAATTCGCGGAAATGCGACAGGGCGGTGATGATGTCCTCGGCGATCCCGTCCGAGAAATACTCCTGCTCGGGGTCGGCGGACATGTTGTCAAAGGCCAGAACCGCAATGCCTGGCCGGTCGAACCCCGGTTCGGCCAGGGCTGCTTCGGGCTCCATGTCCGGCAACCAGCGCAACACCCGGACAGGTTTTTCGATGTTCTTGAGCTGCTGCAATCCGGTATCGGCAAAACGCGGGTCCAGTCGGCTGCCCAGGCTGTCGGCAACCGGGCCAGAAACGCAGATACCGCCGGGTTCGGCCAGCGCCTCGAGCCGCGCGGCGATGTTCACACCGTCGCCGTAAAGATCGGATCCTTGAAGAATCACGTCGCCCAGATTGATCCCGATCCGCAGTTTCAGCGTTGGATCTGAGGCCAGCCTTTCCTGTACCGCGATGGCGCAGGACACCGCATTGGCGACGCTGGAAAACTCGACCAGCGCGCCGTCGCCCATCAATTTGACGACCCGGCCGCCGGTACGCGCGACTTCCGGGTCGAACACGGTCTTGCGCATGTTGATCAAGCGGGCCAGCGTGCCGACCTCGTCCCGGCCCATCATCGCGGAAAACCCGACGACATCGGCAGCAAGAATAGCGGTCAGGCGTCGGGTCATCGGGGTCTGCTCTGTTGGAACGGGCAAGCCCATTCCAACAAAACGGCGGCGATTTTCCTAGGAAAATCTATGCCTCAGGTCCCATAGGCCCGGGCGGGGCCGGTCACCTCGGCCATTGCGGCCAGCAGGATTTCGGCGATCACGTCCAACTCAGCCCGGCTCAGCCGCACCGGCAGGCGCACGTCGCAGGCGCGCATCAGCATGGCGCGGGTCTGCGGCAGCTCGGGTACATCGCCCAGGAACTGCCAGTTCCAGAAGGCGCGGGCATTATCTTCGCTCAGGCCAAAGATCTGCACCTTGACCCCACGCCGCTCGGCGGCTGCGGCAAAGGCGCGGGTTTCCGCCTCGTCCAGACCGATCAAGTTGAACTGGATCGAATCCGGGGCGCGCTGTTCCGGCGCCAACGGGGCAGGGACGTCGATGAAGGGGGACGTGTTCAGGCGACCCGCCACATAGTCGTGATTGACCAGCCCGTCGCGCACCCGGCGTGCCAGTTCGGGGATTTGCGGCCGGATCACTGCGGCGCTCAGGTTCGACATGCGCAGATTGTAAAGCGGCAGCTTGTTCTGCCAGCGGGCAAAGGCCTCGGCCAGTTCCGGCGAATTCTGCCCCTCCGGACCCTTGTGTTTCTTCCAGTTATGCTCATACGCGCCCGACATGATCACCGCGCGCGCCACCAGATCGGCGTCATCGGTGACCAGGATGCCGCCTTCGCCCGCATTAATCATCTTGTAAGACTGGAACGAGAAACAGCCGACCCGGCCGATAGTGCCGATATTGCGCCCGTGCCATGTGGTCCCCAAAGAATGCGCCGCGTCCTCGATCACCGGGATACCGCGCGCATCGCAGAGCGCCATGACCCTGTCCATGTCCGAGGTATGGCCGCGCATATGGCTGATGATCACGGCCTGCACACCCTCAAGCTTGGCCGCAAAATCGCCCATGTCGATCCGGTAATTGGCGCCGACCTCGCACAGGACCGGAATACAATCGGCATGCACGATGGACGAGGGTACGGCGGCAAAGGTAAAGCCCGGGATCAGCACCCGCGCATCACGCGGCAGACCCAATGCCTTGAGCGACAGGAACAGCGCCGCCGAGCACGACGACACCGCCAGCGCATATTTCGACCCCAGCAGTTCGGCGAACTCTGCTTCGAGCAGCGCCACCGGCGCATCCTGCGGCGCGGTATAGCGGAACAGATCACCCGATCGCATCAGCGCGTCGATTGCTTCGCGCGCAGCGGCGGGAATGGGTTCGGCGTCGTGAACGTTGGGTGGCAGCGTCATATTTGAGATTCCTGAATTCAACCTTTCAAAATTGTAAATCAGTTGTGTAACAGAGCCAAGAAAATCCTGAACGGACATACAGAAATCCGCCGAGTGGATGAAAAAAAACGGGAAGGGCAAGCCCTTCCCGCATCACAGGGAGAACAATCTGCTGCTGATCAGACGTTCAGCAGCAGGTGTTCGCGTTCCCAAGGTGAAATCACCTGAAGGAACTCATTGTATTCGGCGCGTTTGACGATGCTGTAGACGCGGGCGAACTCCGGCCCGAGTACATCGTGCAGGTCCTTGGCCTCGTCGAACATGTCGAGCGCATCGCCCATCACCTGCGGAATGTCGCCCTCTCCATCATAGGCGTCGCCCCGGAATTGCTTGCGCGGGCGTTTCTCTTCCATCAGGCCGAGATAGCCACAGGCCAGCGACACCGCGATGCCCAGGTAGGGGTTACAGTCCATGCCCGCCAGCCGGTTTTCGATCCGGCGCGCGGCCGGGCCCGACAGCGGCACGCGAATGCCGGTGGTGCGGTTGTCACGGCCCCATTCCAGGTTGATGGGGGCGGCGTGATCTTTCACATAGCGGCGGTACGAGTTCACATAGGGCGCCATCACCGCCAGCCCGGACGGCATATAGTTCTGAAGACCCGCGATGAAGTGATAGAAGGCGTCGGTTTCGCCGCCTTGCGGGCCTGAGAAGATGTTCTCGCCGGTTTCCATGTCCACGATCGAATGGTGAATATGCATGGCGCTGCCGGGTTCGTCCTCGATCGGCTTTGCCATGAAGGTGGCGAAACAATTGTGGCGTAGTGCCGCCTCGCGGATCAGCCGTTTGAAATAGAACACCTCGTCGGCCAGTTTGACCGGGCTGCCGTGCCGCAGATTGATTTCCAGCTGACCGGCGCCGCCTTCCTGGGTGATGCCGTCAATCTCGAACCCCTGCGCCTCGGCAAAGTCGTAGATGTCGTCAATCACCGGGCCGAATTCGTCGACCGCGGTCATCGAATAGGCCTGCCGTGCCGCCGCCGGGCGGCCCGAGCGGCCCATCATCGGCTCGATCTCCTTGGCCGGGTCGAGGTTGCGGGCCACCAGATAGAATTCCATCTCGGGCGCCACGACCGGTTTCCAGCCCTGCGCATGATAGAGCGAGACCACATGTTTCAGCACGTTGCGCGGGCTGAACGGAATCGGGTCGCCGTCGCGGTCATAGGCGTCATGGATCACCTGAAGCGTCCAGTCGCCGGTCCAGGGGGCGGCGGTGGCGGTCGAGTAATCGGGGCGCAGGATCATGTCGCGCTCGATAAAGCCCTCTTCGCCCGCCGCATCGCCCCAGTCGCCGGTGATGGTCTGGTAAAAGATGCTGTCGGGCAGGTGGAAATAGTCCTGCCGCGCGAATTTGCTGGCGGGAACCGCCTTGCCACGGGCAATGCCGGGCAAGTCCGAGATGATGCATTCCACCTCGTCCAGGCGGCGGTTTTCCAGGTATGCCTTGGCGGCATCGGGGAGGTTGTCAGTCCAGTCGGCCATATCAGGCCCTCGCTTTCTTGTAGAAGTCCACCATCCGTTGACCGATGGCGGGGCTGTCCAGCGCCGTTTCCAGCCGGCGGGTCGCATCGTTCAGTACCGTGTCCGGTACCACGCCGCGTCCGCGGGTGCGGATCAGCCCGTCTATGAAGGTATTGTCGTATTCAGGATGCGCCTGAATGGTCCAGATGTTGTCGCCATAGGCGACCATCGCGTTCTGGCAGAACGCGTTGGAGCCCAGGACCCGGGCTCCTTCGGGAAGGGCCACCACCTGATCCTGGTGCCAGGCGTTCACGGTAACGCGCTCGCCATCCAGGTCGTATTCGGTAGGGCCGACGGCCCAGCCGCCCTTGAACTTCTCCACCTTGCCGCCCAGGGCCTGGGCGATGATCTGGTGGCCGAAACACACGCCGATCAACGGCTGACCCTTGTCGCGGATCTCGCGGATCAGCGCTTCGAGTGGGGGGATCCAGGGGTGGTCTTCGTAGACCCCGTGGCGCGAGCCGGTGATCAGCCAGCCATCGGCCGCGTCGGCGCTGTCGGGAAACTGTCCGTCCACCACCGCGAAGGTCACGAATTCAAAATTCTGAGGGCCAAGCAGGCGTTGGAAGAACCTGTCATAGTCGCCGGTTGCGCCGATCAGGGCGTCGGGGGCGTGGCCGGTCAGAAGGATGCCAATTTTCATGTATCACCAAATTGTACAATTGCCGGATCGGGGCCCCGGCATTGCCCGTCGCCTGAGCGATTCAGACCGTATCGAGATAGACTTCGATCTTTTCCTGATCCGTCAACTCCTGAATGTAGCGATACTCTTGCCGCTTGGTCATGACATAGTTGCGGATCAGCTCGGGTGCAAAGATCCGGGCCACGGCGGGATCGGTTTCGAAGGCCTCGATGGCCGCTTCCCAACTGTCGGGGATCTGCGGCAGGTCGACGTCATAGGCGTTGCCCGACACTGCGGGCGGCGGCGTCTTTCCGTCCTCGATTCCGTTCAGCGCGGCACCCAGAACCGCTGCGATCATCAGGTAGGGATTGACGTCGCCACCGGCAACCCGGTGTTCGATCCGGCGCGCGACGGGGCTGCCCGAGGGGATGCGGATGGCTGCGGTGCGATTCTCGTAGGCCCAGGCGACGCCGGTCGGCGCATGGGCGTTGGGCACCAGTCGTGCATAGCTGTTGTCATGCGGCGCAAAGATCAAAGTGCTACCCCGCATCGCGTCCAGACAGCCGCGCACGGCGTGCAGCAACGTATCGCTGCCGCGCTCGGTGCCATCGTCGAAGACATTGTTGCCGTCCTCGTCGAGGACCGAGAAATGCATGTGCATGCCCGAGCCTGCATAGTCCTCGTAGGGCTTTGCCATGAAGCTGGCGGCGAAGCCGTGTTTACGGGCCAGACCTTTGACTAACATCTTGAAAAGCCACGCATCATCGGCGGCGCGCAGGGCGTCGTCCTGGTGCATCAGGTTGATTTCGAACTGGCCTACACCCGCTTCCGAGATGGCTGTGTCGGCGGGGATGTCCATGACCTCGCAGGCGTCGTAAAGCTCGGTGAAAAAATGATCAAACTGATCGAGCGCGCGCACCGACAGGATCTCGCCCGCCTTGCGCCGCTTGCCCGAGCGGGGCGATTGCGGGATTTGCAGGTGACGGCCGCTGTCGTCGATCAGGAAGAACTCCAACTCGACCGCGACCACCGGTTTCAGGCCGCGCGCCTTGTAGCGTTTCACCACCGTGTTCAGCGCGTGGCGCGGGTCGCCCTCGTAGGGGCGGCCGTCCTCGTGGAACATCCAGATCGGCAACAGGCCGGTGGGCGTATCGAGCCAAGGCATTGGCATGAAACCGCGTTCCGTCGGCTGCAAGACGCCATCGCGGTCGCCCGAGGCCAACACCAGGGGGCTGTTTTCGATATCCTCGCCCCAGATGTCGAGATTCATTACCGACATCGGAAAGCGGGTACCGCCTTCGATCGCCTTTTCGGCGAACCGACCGGGCACGCGCTTGCCGCGTGGCTGGCCATTCAGATCGGCGGCGGCAACACGAATTGTTCTTACCTGCGGGTTCTTCCGCAGCCAGTTCTTGGCTTGCATGGGACCTTCTCATGCGATGTCTGTTAGATTTGATCAAATTCCTACTACCAGTCCGGGGGGTCTGGCAAGCTCTATTTCCCGCCCTTTTGATTTTGCTGCTATTCGCGGATCGCGAAACGCACCGGAATTGACCGTTTTGTAGGGCCATTAAGGGGTGAATTGACCGTTTTGTACCAAGGCTTCAGGGGTTCAGAAGAACCGTTCCGGGCGGTAGAGGTCCAGCAGCGGGTCGCTGTCCTGCTCCACCACCTCGCGCGCGACAAGCTCGCCCACCAGAGGGCCGAGGGTGACGCCGCTGTGCATGGTGGCAAGGTAGAGCCCATCTTGGCCGGGCACGGGACCGATGGCGGGAAAGCCGTCGGCGGGGACCGGGCGGGTGCCCAGGGCGGCCTGTTCCAGATGCAGGTCCGCGACGCCGGGCAGGCGGCGGTGCAGGCGGGCCATCAGCTCGTCGATCAGGCCGCTGGCGAAATCGAGCGTCTCGGTGGCGATGCCACCCGAGAATATCTCGCCCAGGTAGAGACGACCGTCGCTGGCCTGACGGAAATGGATGTCCGAGGACATGACGATGCGGCTGATCACCGGGGCGATGGGGGCGGTGCGCAGAATCAGGCCAGGGCGGTTGCTCATCGGCAGGCCGGTCAGCATGCCGGAGCGGATGCCGGCGGCGACGATCACGAGATCGGCGGACATCGGGCCAAGGTCGGTTTCGATCCCCGTCACCCGGTCGCCGGTGCGCGTGAGCCCGGTCACCTCACGCCCCAGGATCAGGCGGGCGCCATTGGCGGTTGCCCGGCGCAGCAGCGCGCGTGCCACCTTGTCGGGTTCGGCCGCCCCTTCGGAAGGGCACCAGATCGCCCGTTCGGGCGGGTTGGCGACATTGGGTTCCAGCCGGGTGAACTCGTCCGGGCCGATCAGCGAGACGTCGTAGCCCCAGCGCGCCATCGCATCGAGATGGGTCTCGAAGGCTTCGCCTTCGTCCTCCCACCAGATGCAGCCTTTCCAGGTGACCGCATCCGACAGGTCGAGCGTGTCGCAGAGCGTGCGAAAACGCGCGACCGCCGCGAGCCGGAAACGGAAGTAGCTGTCGCTCTCTGACGCGGCGGCGTTGATCCAGCCGAATGACATGCCCGAGGCCCCGGCGCCGGGACCCGCGCGGTCGATCACGGTAACGCGCGCGCCGCGCGCGGCGAGCTGATCGGCAATGGAGGCGCCGACAATCCCGGCGCCGATCACCACGACATGCATGCGGGACCTCAGCGGGCGAGGGTGAGGCGGAAGCGCATCTTTGCACGCCGTTCCGCCGGAAGGTGACGGTTGAGCCTGGTGTTGATCACGCCGAACACGCCCACCACGGTCAGCGTCAGCAGGATGAAGTAGAAGGCCAGGATAGGGTAGGGGACGAAGGGGTTGAAGGTCTTGTCGGCGAAATAGCTGGCGTAATAAAGCGCATCGCCGCGCTGTTGCCAGGCCGGGAAGGCCGAGAAGAAGACCAGCGTTGTGGCGTGAAAGAGAAAGATCGCCTCGTTCGTGTAGGCGGGCCAGGCCAGCCGCATCATGGTGGGCCAGACGATGCGGCGGAAGCGGGGCCAGCCGCTCATGCCATAGGCGTCGGCGGCCTCGACATCGCCCTTGGGGATCGTGCGCAGCGCGCCATAGAAGATCTCGGCCGAATAGGCGGCGGTGTTCATGAACAGCACGATCAGCGCCCCGGCCCAGGCCGAGGTCAGCATATCGAACATCGGATAGCTCTTCTTCAGCGACAGGAAGAAGAAATAGGCAAAGAAGAACTGGATGAAGAGGGGCGAGCCGCGGAAGACGAAGATGAACCATTCCGCCGGTTTGCGCGCCCAGCGGTTCGACGAGCTTTTGCCAAGCGCCAGGGTAACGGCCAGAAAATAGCCGGTGACCAGCGCCATCAGGCCGAAATAGATGTTCCAGATCATGCCCGAGCCGATCAGGGTGAACTGTTCACAGAGCGTGAAGTCGGATTTCGGCAAGAGCCGTTCGCCGATACCGATCGAGCGCAGGCCATAGTCCTGGATGGTGTCGATACAGGATTTCATGCCGCGGCCTCCTTGCGCAGGGCCTCGCCGCCGGTGGTGGCCTGGCCGTGGCTGAGGCGCACGGTCAGTTTTTCCAGCAGGATTTCAGAGATGCGGGTGAAGCTGAGATAGAAGACCAGCAGGAACAGGAAGTACCACATGCGCCAGTCGTCATGCGGATAGCTGGTGAATTTCGAGGTCTTGGTGCCGCCGATCTCGCGCGCCCAATAGACGATATCCTCGATCCCCAGCAGGAACAGCAGCGGGGTTGCCTTGATCAGGATGAGCCAAAGGTTCGACAGGCCGGGCAGGGCATAGATCCACATCTGCGGGACGAGGATGCGCCAGAAGGTCTGGCGCCGGGACATGCCATAGGCGGCGGCGGTTTCCAGCTGGGCATGCGGCACGGCGCGCATGCCGCCGCGCAGCACGTTGGCGGCAAAGGCGCCGAAGACGATGGCAAAGGTGATGACGGCGAGGAAGAAGGAATAGCTCTGATGCACCCATTCGGGCGCCGTGCCAAGCGGCAGCTTGGCGGCGGGGCAGACGAGGAAGTCGTTGCCCTGGCGGATCGGGTCGGTCCATTCGGGGCAGAGGACCTGGTGGCGGGTCCATTCAAAGGCCTGGTCGAGCGCGATCACGAAGAACAGGAAGAAGGCGATATCGGGAACGCCGCGCATGATCGCGATATAGCCCTCGCCCAGCCAGCGGACCGGGGCCAGGTGCGCCCGGGTGGCCATGGCGCCGCCAAAACCCACCGCCAGCGCCACGGGCGCGGTGATGAACAGCAGCAGCAGCACCTTGATGAAGGACATGTAAAACGACAGGTGCACGCCGTTGGTCAGGTAGCACGAGAACCAGCGAAAGGTGCCAAGCGTGTCGGGATCAGCGCAGTAGGAAAACATCGGAGAGCCTTTGCGGGGCGTGGCGCGGCGATGGCGCGCGGGGGGCGGGGCGGCCTTCGACGAAGGCCGCCCCGCCCCTGACGGGATTATTCGTAGATGGCGGCGTTTTCGCCGAACCACTTCTTGATCATCGCGTTCAGCGTGCCGTCCTCTTTCATCGAGGTGATCGCCGCGTCGAACTTGCCGCGCAGCTCGCCGTCGCTTTCGCGCAGGCCCATGCCGACGCCGCCGCCCAGCGGCACGTCATCGCCCACGAACATCAGCTCGCCGCCCGATTCCTCGACCAGCGGCACCAGGTAGTCCTTGTCGGCAAACACGGCATCGGCCTCGCCGTTGCGGACGGCGGCGATGGTTTCCTCGGGCGTTGCGAACTCGACCAGGGTGGCGCCGCTTTCGGCGATGTAACCGGCCTGGATGGTGGCGGTCTGGGCCGAGACGACGCCCGACAGGTCGGCGCCTTCGGAGGTGGCGACATAGGCCGAGGCGGTCGGCGGCAGGTAGTTCTGGGTGAAGTCGATCACCTCATCGCGCTCGTCGGTGATCGACATGCCGGCGATGATGGTGTCGTAGTTGCCCGACACCAGGTTCGGGATGATCGAATCCCAGTCGTTCTTGACCCATTCGCAGGTCAGTTCGGCGCGCTTGCAGAGCTCGTCGCCCAGTTCGCGCTCGAACCCGTCAACTTCGCCCTTGTCGTTGATGAAGTTGTACGGAGGGTAGGCGCCCTCGGTCCCCATGCGCACGGTCTGGGCCATGCCCATGCCGGCGGTGAGCGCCAGGGCGGCGGCGGTCAGAATCAGTTTTTTCATTGTGAGACACTCCCCTTAGAGTTTGGTGTTTTTGAGTTTATGCGGCCTGGGTGGCGGAAAGGAAGCCCCGCAGGCGTTCGGATCGGGCCGCGCCGAAAATCTCTTCGGCAGAGCCTTCTTCCTCGATCAGTCCCTGGTGGAGAAACACCACATGGGACGAGATATCTGCGGCCATCTTCATGTCATGGGTGACGATGATCATGGTGCGGCCCTCGGCGGCGAGGTCCTTGATCACGCGGATCACCTCCTGCTCCAGCTCGGGGTCGAGCGCCGAGGTCGGTTCGTCGAACAAGAGCGCCTGCGGCTCCATGCACAGGCCGCGCGCGATGGCGGCGCGCTGTTGCTGGCCGCCCGAGAGCTGCGCCGGGTAGTTGTCGCATTTGTCGCCGATGCCGACCTTGTCGAGATAGCGGCGGGCGCTGTCCTCGACCTCGCGCCGGTCGCGGCCCAGCACGTGCAGCGGCGCCTCCATCACGTTTTGCAGGATGGTCATATGAGCCCACAGGTTGAACTGCTGGAACACCATGCTGAGGTTGGTGCGGATGCGCAGCACCTGCTTGGGGTCCGCCGGGCGGCGGTTGGAGCCCTGGCCGACCCAGTGGACTGGTTCACCGTTGAAGATGATCTCGCCCTGCTGGCTGTCCTCGAGCAGGTTGCAGCAGCGGAGCAGCGTGGATTTCCCCGAACCGGACGATCCGATCAGCGACACGACGTCGCCGCGACGGGCGGTGATGTCGACGCCCTTGAGTACTTCAAGCTGGCCAAATGCCTTGTGAAGGTCCTTGATCTGGATGACGGGGGGATTGTCTGTCACGTGGTGTCCCGGTGCTTTTGTTCTTGTTGTCAGAGCGTAACTAGGTCCGAATTTTCGGCATATTGCAACGTTCAAAACGACGGTTTGCGCAGTGAAGCTGCCGAAATGGTCAGTCTTGGGGGCGAAATGCGTCCGGTGCGGGCGGGTTGGGGACCGCCAGATAGGCGGCCGCGGGGATGTCGACCAGCCCCCTGAGATGCAGGGCGGCGCGGTCGGCGGGGGCCAGATTCGCGATTGCCGCACGCACCGCGCGGGCAATGGCCGGGGCGTCACGGCCCGGTGCGGTGATATAGGGCAGGGTCGGCGTGGGCGCGGTGTGGGCCACCTCGCGCAGGCGCGGGCCGAGGTCGGTATGTTCGCACAGCAGCTCCCAGGTCAGCGCATCGAGTGCTGCGAGATCGGCGGACCCGTCCACCACCGCCCGCGCCGACAGGGCATGGGCGCCGGATTGTTGCGGATGTCCGGGATGCAGGCCAAGCGCCAGAAGATGGCTGACGGGCGCTGCCCAGCCCGATTGCGACAGCGCCTCGTTATAGGCAAAGACCCCCTCGGCCAGCGCCGCCAGATCGCGGTCATCCCCGGCGCGCGCCACGAAGACCGAGCAGTAATGCCCGGGCGGACAGCCGGGCAGGCCGTAATCCGGCGTTCCCACGAGTTGCACGGTTTGGTGCAGGCGGGTGCGAAAGGGCATGCCGCAGGTCTGCGCCAGCACCAGCGCGGGGTCCTGCCAGATCTCCCAGACATCCCGGTCACGGTCGAGCCGGTCGGGGCCAGTGCCCAGTTCGGTGCGAATCAGCGACCAGAACCGGTCGTTGACGTCCTGGATGGCGGGCATGTCATACATGCCGAGCATCGCGGTCATTGCTGCGCCGCCATTTGCCGAGCGAGTGCCGAATCCAGGTCGTTGACGCCCAGCAGGCTGGCCACCAGCCGCATCAGCGCATCCTCCTCGCCGCTGCGCTGGCCGTCGGCCAGCGCCACCGACCAGGCGGCTTCGACCACGGCGCGGCGGTCTTCGTAGGCGACCGCATCCTTGATGGCGCGGGTGAAGCGGACGGTATCGGGCGCCTCGGATTCAAGCGTTTCGGCGCGGGCGCGCAAGGCGGTGGCCTCGAACGGCGAAAGGCCATATCGCCGGGCGGTGATCCGGTCGATCCGGGCCACCTCGGCCGGGGCATAGTCGTTGTCGGACCGGGCGATGCGGACCAAGAGCGCGGTCAGCGCCAGGCGGGCGTCGTCTTCGGTCAGGGGGTCGGGCTGCGGCTGGGACAGCCGGTTCAGGAAATCGCGAAACATGTTCAAGCTATAGGGCGGGATGTTGGCCGCGCCAAGATCAGCCGTTGCGGCGGGCCAGAATCCGGGCGCGGGCGTCGTCGCTGTCCTTGCGGCTGAGACCCATCGCGATGCGCGCCTCCTCGACGATCTTGACCTCGCCTTCACGTTCCTCGTTGTCGGCCAGGACCACCTCCCACAGCGCGTCGAGCGCGGCCAGGCGTTCCTCGAGCCCGGTGGTCTCGCGGATCAGCCGACCGAACGTGTCGGTTTCGGGGGCTGCGGCATGCAGTTTCTCGCAGGTGGCGCGGACCTTGGCGGCCTCGATCGCGTTATGCTGGTAGAGGCGCGCCAGGATGCGGTCGATCAGGCTGATCTCTTCGACCTGATAATCGCGATCCGCCTTGGCCACGCGCACCAGCAGCGCGCCGAGCGCCAGTTCGGCGTCGGGATCGGGCAGTTGTGTGGGCGCGGGCGGCCGGAAGGCCTGGAACAACTTTTTAAGCATGGCGGGAATTTACCCCATATCTAGCGGGTCGCCAAGCGCGAACTACCCGTCATAGCCCTGGATGATCACCATGTCGCCAGTCGAGACCGGATCGCGCAGCGCCTTGGCGGCCTGGTAGCCCGGGCTGCGGTAACAGGCGAGCGCGGCCTCGTAACTGGGAAATTCGATCACCACGGTGCGGGCGCGGCAATGGCCTTCGGTCTGTTCATAGGCGCCGCCACGCACCAGGAAGCGGGCGCCATATTCGGCAAAGGGGGCGGCATTGGCGGCGATGTAGGTCTTGTAGGTTTCGATATCGTTCACATCCACATGGGCGACCCAGTATCCCTTGGTCATCTTTCGCTCCTTCAATGTGCGGTCAACCTGCCGGGGAACGCGCGGCTGCGCAATCCCGCTTGTGCGGTGCGGCGAATTCGGCAAAGTGGGACGAGATGCTGACATTCGACGGACATAACGACGTGCTCACCGAGCTGAGCCGGGTCGGCGGGCGGGCCGCGGCGCCGGGGTTCCTGACCGGGTTGCCCGGCCAGATGGACCTGCCGCGGGCGCAGGCCGGCGGCTTTGGCGGCGGGTTCTTCGCGCTCTGGTCCCGATCCGACGGTTTTACCGATTTCAGCATGCTTGGCGCCGAATACGACGTGTCGCTGCCCGATCCGGTGCCGGATGCGCAGGCCTGGGAGATGATCCGGGCGCAGGCGGACACGCTGGTGGCGCTGGAGGAGCTGGGCGCGCTGCGCATCTGCACCAGCAGCACCCAGATCGCCCGCGCCCGGGCCGATGGCGTGCTGTCGGCGATCCTGCATCTGGAGGGGGCCGAGGGAATCGGGCCCGATTTCTACGAACTCGAGGAACTCTACGCGCTGGGCCTGCGCTCGCTCGGGCCGGTCTGGAGCCGGCCCAATGTCTTTGGCCACGGTGTGCCGTTCCGCTATCCTTCGGGCCCCGATATCGGGCCGGGCCTGACCGAGCGCGGCCGCGCGCTGATCGCGCGCTGCGAGGAGATGGGCATTCTCGTCGATCTCAGCCACCTGAACCTGGCGGGGTTCCGCGATGTGGCGGCGATCTCGAAACGCCCGCTGGTGGCGACCCATTCCAATGCTCATGCGGTGGTGCCGCATGCCCGCAATCTGACCGACGAACAGCTGCGGATCATGGCCGACAGCGGTGGCCTGGCCGGGCTGAATTTCGAATCCACCTTCGTGCGGCCGGACGGGCGGCCGGATGACGACATTCCGCCCGCCTTCCTGCTGGCGCAACTCGATCACCTGATCGACCGGCTGGGCGAGGAAGGCGTCGGGCTGGGCTCGGATTTCGACGGCTGCACGCCGCCCAAATGGCTGAACTCGGTCGACAAGCTGCCGGTGCTGGTACAGGCGATGGAGCAGCACGGCTACACGCCGACCCGGATCGAGCGGATCTGCTGGGGCAACTGGATGCGGGTGCTGTCGGACGTCTGGCGCGAAACCCGGCCCTGATAACAAGGTGCGCCTGCGGCGCGCTCACCTGTTTTGGCGCCTGCGGCGCGGGATGCGAGGCGCTGCCTCGCGCTCCGGAGTATTTCGAACCAGAAAGAAGCAGGATTGCTTCCTGTACTTTCCTCTTGCTGAAAGTATCCCGGGGGAGGCGCCGAAGGCGACGGGGGCAGAGCCCCCATCCCCCGATCAGACCAGGCGCGAGCTTTCCTTGGCCGCGCGCACGAAATCGGCAAATAGCGGATGTGGTGCAAAGGGTTTCGATTTCAGTTCGGGGTGATACTGAACCCCGATGAACCACGGATGATCCGCCCATTCCACGATTTCGGGCAGGCGCCCGTCGGGCGACATGCCGGAGAACCGCAGCCCCGCCTTTTCCAGCTTGTCGCGGTACTTGATATCCACCTCGTAGCGGTGGCGGTGGCGTTCCTCGATGTTGCAGGCGCCATAGACCTCGGCCACTTTCGAACCTTCGGCCAGCACCGCGTCATAGGCGCCGAGCCGCATGGTGCCGCCCTTGTCGTCATCGACCTTGCGGCTGACCTTGTAATTGCCCTGCACCCATTCCTTGAGGTGATAGACCACCGGCTCGAACCGTTTGGCGCCGGCCTCGTGGTCGAACTCCTCGGATCCGGCGCTGGCCATGCCCGCGACGTTGCGCGCCGCCTCGATCACCGCCATCTGCATGCCGAGGCAGATGCCCAGATAGGGCACCTGGTGTTCGCGGGCATATTGTGCCGCCTTGATCTTGCCCTCGGTGCCGCGTTCGCCAAAGCCGCCGGGCACCAGGATGGCATGGAAGCCTTCGAGATAGGGCGCGGGATCCTCGCGGTCGAATATCTCGGCATCGACCCATTCGATCCTGACCTTGACCCGATTGGCCATGCCGCCGTGGGTCAGCGCCTCGGCGATGGACTTATAGGCGTCCTCGAGTTGGGTGTACTTGCCGACGATGGCGACCTTGACCTCACCCTCGGGGTTGTGGATGCGGTCGCTGACGTCTTCCCATTTCGTCAGGTCCGGCTTGGGCGCCGGGCTGATCTGGAACGCGTCCAGCACCGCCTGATCGAGCCCCTCGGCATGATAGGCCAGCGGCGCGTCGTAGATGGTCGAGAGATCCTGCGCGGCGATCACCGCCTCGGGGCGGACGTTGCAGAAAAGCGCCAGTTTCTCGCGTTCCTTTTGCGGGATCGGCCCTTCGGAGCGGCAGACGAGGATATCGGGGGCGATGCCGATGGAGCGCAGCTCCTTGACCGAGTGCTGAGTGGGCTTGGTTTTGAGCTCGCCGCTGGCCTTGATATAGGGCAGCAGGGTGAGGTGCATGAAGATGCACTGGCCGCGCGGCTTGTCCTGGGAAAACTGGCGGATCGCCTCGAAGAAGGGCAGGCCCTCGATATCGCCGACGGTGCCGCCGATCTCGCAGAGCATGAAATCGACCTCATCCTCGCCGATCGAGATGAAATCCTTGATCTCGTTGGTGACGTGCGGGATCACCTGGATGGTCTTGCCAAGGTAGTCGCCGCGGCGTTCCTTCTCCAGCACGTTGGAATAGATCCGGCCCGAGCTGACCGAGTCCGTTTTGCGCGCGGCCACCCCGGTGAAGCGTTCGTAATGTCCGAGATCCAGATCGGTCTCGGCGCCGTCATCGGTGACAAAGACCTCGCCATGTTCAAAGGGCGACATGGTGCCCGGATCGACGTTCAGATAGGGGTCAAGCTTGCGCAGGCGAACCGAGAAGCCGCGCGCTTGCAGCAGTGCCCCCAATGCGGCCGAGGCCAGACCCTTGCCAAGCGAAGAAACGACACCGCCGGTGATGAAGATGAAACGCGCCATGAGTGTTCGGCTGCCCCCGTGAGAAGTCATAAATCAGCTGCCCGGCGGTTTTGGAAAAACCGCAGCATCACGGGACTTCACGTATAAAGGATTCGCGCCAATTGCGCAAGAGAACCGCAAGATGCTGTTGCGGCCCTCACCAGGAATGCAAACTGTTGTAGATCAGTCGGCCTTGGGCACCAGGGGTACATTGTCGCCCGTGCTGGGCGGCAACAGGTCGCTGCCTGCCGGAACGTTGGGTGTGGCCGGCTCGGATGCCGCAGGCGCGGGAACGCCCAGACGGTCGATGACCGAGGTGCCGGATGCCTTTTGCGCCGCGATCACGGTCAGGGTGATCGAGGTCACGATGAACGCGATAGCCAGAACCCAGGTCACCTTGCTGAGCGCGGTTGCGGCCGCGCGGCCGGTCATAGCGCCGCCGCCGCCGCCCATGCCCAGGCCGCCACCTTCGGACCGCTGCATCAGGACGACGGCGATCAGGCCCAGAGCCAGGAGAAGGTGAATGATAAGGACGACGTTTTCCATGGTGTTCCTGCGGCCGGTGGCGAGTATCGCGTGGTATCTATGCAAGTTTGCCCGCAGGGGCAAGCCGCGAGTTTGGATCACCTTTGGTAATACCCTTCATCACGGTAAAGAGGCTGGACAGGCTCGGACGCGCGCGGCAGTCTTCGCCGTATGCCACATGACCATCACGACCACCCGCATTCCCTTCTCCCCCCGGACCCGGCGCTGCGCGTCAAGGCTTTGGAGACGATCCTGACCCGCAAGGGGCTGATCGATCCGGCCGCTCTGGACGAGATCATCGACACTTACCAGAATCGCATCGGGCCGCAGAACGGGGCGCGTGTCGTCGCCCGCGCCTGGGCCGATCCGGCGTTCAAGGCGGCGCTGTTGGCCGATCCGATGCCTTTGTTGACCGAGCTGGGGTACTACGGACGGCAGGGTGAACACATGGTCGTGGTCGAGAACACGCCCGAGACCCATAACATGGTCGTCTGCACCCTGTGCAGTTGCTATCCTTGGCCGCTGTTGGGCATTCCGCCGGGCTGGTACAAGTCCGACGCCTATCGCTCGCGCGCGGTGCGCGAGCCGCGCAAGGTGCTGGCCGAGTTCGGGGTGGTCCTGCCCGAGGGGACCGCCGTGCGGGTGTGGGATTCGACGGCCGAGATCCGCTATCTGGTGCTGCCGATGCGGCCCGAGGGGAGCGAGGGTCTGGACGAGGAGGCGCTGGCCGCGCTGGTGACGCGCGACAGCATGATCGGCACCGGGCTGGCGCGGGTGCCGGCATGACGCGGGTGCATGACATGGGCGGGCGGTTTGGCGATGGCGCCATCACGCCCGAGGCCGATGGTATCCCGCGCTTGGGCGACTGGCAGGCGCGGGCCTTGGCGCTGACCGTGGCGGCGGGGTCTCTGGGACAGTGGAACATCGACGTCTCGCGCCATGCGCGCGAGCGGCTGTCACCGGCGGATTATGGCCGCTTCAGCTATTTCGAGAAATGGATCGCGGCGCTGGCCGATCTGCTGGTCGAGACCGGGGTGTTGACCGTGGATGACCTGCGCGGAGGCGGCGCGGCAGGGGTTCACCCGCTGGCCGGGCGCGCGATGAAGGCCGAGGCGGTCGCGGGCGTGCTGGCGCGTGGCGGTCCGGCGGACCGCCCGTCGAACGTGGCGGCGCGGTTCGAGGTCGGACAGATGGTTCGCACCCTGCGCCCGGCGGCCAACCGACTGGTCGATGGCGGCCATACGCGGCTGCCCGCCTATGCGGCGGGCGCGCGCGGGCGGATCGTGCTGAAACACGGCAGCCATGTGTTTCCCGACAGCAGCGCCCACCGGCTGGGCGAGGCGCCCGAGCCGCTGTATGCGGTGGCTTTTCCGGCCTCGGAGCTTTGGGCCGACCCCGAGGCGCCGGGGGACGAGGTGGTGCTGGATCTCTGGCAAAGTTACCTGGAGCCGGCATGAGCGAGTGCCCCGATATCGCCGCGCCCGAGCCGGTCTTTGCCGAGCCCTGGCATGCGCAGGTCTTTGCCCTGACGGTGCATCTGAACGAGGCCGGACGGTTCACCTGGGCCGAGTGGGTCGACCGCTTCTCGGCCATGCTGGCGCAACATGGAGTGTCGCGCGACCTGGACGGGGGCGAGGATTACTTCAACGCCTGGCTAGAGACGTTGGAGACGCTCTTGAGCGAGGAGGGAGAAGCCGCGCCCGAGGAGCGCGCGCGGATGCGCGCGGCCTGGGAACACGCCTATCTGTCGACGCCGCATGGCCAGCCGGTGCGGCTGGCCGAGTGATCAGCCCTTGTCGTCGGGGTCGGCCTGACCGATCCCGCGAAACACGGCCTTGAACGGCAGCGCCCAAAGGATGCCGAGACCCACGAACACCGCCAGTTCCACCAGCATCGGCAGCCCATCGAACCGGGCGCGCAACCAGTCGGTCAGGGTCACCGCCACCACCACGTAGAGCGGCAGCCCCACGAGCAGAATCACCAGTGCCCAGCGGCGGCGGGCCTTGTAACTCAGCGCCATCAGTCGGCGAACGGGTCGGTCACCAGGATGGTGTCCTCCCGCTCCGGGCTGGTCGAGACCATGGCGACCGGGCAGTCGATCAGTTCCTCGACGCGGCGGACATATTTGATCGCATTGGCGGGCAGGTCGGCCCAGCTGCGGGCGCCTTCGGTGGATTCGGACCAGCCGGGCATTTCCTCGTAGATGGGCGTGCAGCGCGCCTGTTGGTCGGCGGCGGTGGGCAGGTAATCGAGCCGGGTGCCGTCCAGATCGTAGCCGACGCAGATTTTCAGCGTCTCGAACCCGTCGAGCACGTCAAGCTTGGTCAGCGCGATGCCGTTGATGCCGCTGGTGGCGCAGGTCTGGCGCAGGAGCGCGGCATCGAACCAGCCGCAGCGCCGCTTGCGCCCGGTGGTGGTGCCGAATTCATGGCCACGGGTCCCCAGACGCTCGCCATCGTCGTCATGCAGCTCGGTCGGGAAAGGGCCTTCGCCGACCCGGGTGGTATAGGCCTTGACGATGCCCAGCACATAGTTGATCGCGCCGGGGCCGATGCCGACGCCGGTTGCGGCCTGACCTGCGATCACGTTCGAGGAGGTGACAAAGGGATAGGTGCCAAAGTCAATATCCAGAAGCGCGCCCTGCGCCCCTTCGAACAGGATCCGCTTGCCAGCCTTGCGTTTCTCGTTCAGCACCTTCCAGACCGGGGCGGCAAAGGGCAGGATCTGCGGTGCGATCTCGCGCAGTGCGGCCAGCAGCGCGTCGCGGTCGATCGAGCCCAGACCCAGACCCGAGCGCAGCGCGTTGTGGTGTACCAGCGCCCGGTCGACGCGCAGTTCCAGCGTTGCGGCATCGGCCAGATCGGCGACGCGGATCACGCGGCGGCCAACCTTGTCCTCGTAAGCGGGGCCGATGCCGCGCCCGGTGGTACCGATCTTGGCCACCGAATTCTGATTTTCGCGGGCGCGGTCAAGCTCGCCGTGGAAGGGCAGAATCAGCGGCGTATTCTCGGCGATCATCAGGGTTTCGGGGGTGATCTCGATGCCCTGATCGCGGATGGTGGCGATCTCCTTGACCAGATGCCAGGGATCCAGAACCACGCCGTTGCCGATGACCGATAGCTTGCCGCCGCGCACCACGCCCGAGGGCAGCGCGTGTAGCTTGTAGACCTGGCCGTCGATCACCAGCGTATGGCCGGCATTGTGGCCGCCCTGAAAGCGCGCGATCACATCGGCGCGCTCGCTGAGCCAATCCACGATCTTGCCTTTACCTTCGTCGCCCCACTGGGCGCCGACAACGACGACGTTGGCCATATCCGGTCCTTTTGCTTGGTGTTACAAACCCGCGCCCATATACCGATGCGCGCGCGACAGGGAAACCGCAATTTCGACGCATGTGATCTGAAACACTGGACAGATTCGTGCGTTTGAGCGATTTTCTGCGGTAAAAAAAGAAGAAGGCGGTATGGACATATGGGCGTTTTCCTGAGGTGGTTCTTTGCCTTCGCGTTGTTGGCGCTGACCTACAACCCGACGGAACTCAACTTCGTGCATTGGACGTATGAACATTATCAGACCCATCTTTCGGTGGCCGTGTTCATGGGATTGGTTCTGTCGATCGGGTACATCATCTATATCCGCGCCACGTTGCGGTCGATCGGGCCATTTGGCATGGCGCTGGTGCTGTCGCTGGTGGCGTCGCTGTTGTGGGTGCTGTTCGATTTCGGCCTGCTGCATCTGGACAACAACACCGCGAATGTCTGGCTGGGCATCCTGGCGCTGTCGGTCGTGCTGGGGGTCGGCCTGAGCTGGAGCCATGTGCGCCGGGCGCTCGCCGGGCAGGCGGATGTGGACGATGTTGACGAATAAGGCTGTTGCTGCGGCGTTTCCGCAAAGGAGATGATAGCGCCGCGGTGATGGCGCAAAGAAAAACGGCGCCTGACGGGCGCCGTTTTGCATTTCTGCCGGTTCGATTATCCGGCGGCGCGTTTGTCGGGGCGGAACCCGATCTGGCCTGAGGCAGTGAAGAGGCCATTGGAGGTTTTCTTCAGCTTGCCCTCGCGCAGGAGTTGGCCGAAGGAGCGCAAGCCGTCCTCGCGGTTGAACTCCTGATCGTCGAGCTGGCGCACCTTGTTCATCAGCTGTGGCCGCGAGAAGTGGTCGCGATTTTCGACGAAGGACATATAGGCGGCCGCCGCTTCAAGCAGTTCGTGCAATCCACTGGCCCCGGTTTCGGCGACGAATTCGGCAAAGCTGCCTTCGACCGCCGCGGCGGGGGCGTCCTCGGACACCAGGCTGGCCACGCGGCGGGGGAGGACCGGGCCGCGCGAGGCGGCCGCGCGCGGTGTGTCGATGCGCTGTTCGGCCACCAGTTTCAAGGGTGCCGGGCGCACATCCTCGCGGGCGCGCGGGGTCTGCGCTGTTGCCACAGGACGACGCGGGCGAACGACCTCGGCCAGGTCGGAGCGATACTCGTTATCGTCGGTGCGGGTGCCAAATGTACCCCCAGCGGATTTCTCGGCCTGGGCTGCCGCGATGGCGCCGCGCATCTGCGAGTACGTTTCGCGATTGCTCGACAGTTCGGGGTCTCCGAGTTTCTCGTCGGCGCGGGCCATCAGGCGCGAGATGTCATCCTCGCCCGCGTTGTCATCCTCGTCATCGAACTGATCGGTGAGGTCTGCTGCGTCATCGGCACCGAAAATGGAGGCTTCTTCATCACCGAACGGGGTGTCGTCTTCGTCGTCGGCCTCGTCAAAGATCGAAGCGCGGTCATCGGTGTCCTGGTCCTCGTCTCGCTCTTCGTCCGCGTCTTCTTCACGGTCCGAGAAATATTCGGCTTCGACAGCAGCAAGCTCACGCAGAAGGTCTTCCTCGTCCTCGGCAGACAGCGATCCTGCCTTTTCGGGTTGCAGTCGGGCTTCCTGCTGCTCGATTTCGGTGCGTCTGATCTTGGTCACGCGGATGGTCGCGCTTGGGGCCGGAGCGACCAAGGGTTCGTCGCTGTCGTCCGCATCTGCCGCCTCCTCGTCTGTATCCCAGTCGGCGGTCATGGCAGCAGCGGGCACTACGGCCTCGTCTTCGTCTTCGTCTTCGCCTTCGTCATAGAACTCTTCATACTCGTCATCCGCCTCAATCGCGGCGGTGATATCCGCGACTGCTTCGGAAACGGTGACCTCGGCCGATACGGCATCAGCGTGCTCGTCTTCCGAGAAGTCCTCTTCGTTGCGGGCGGCCTGTTCGTTGCGCGAGACTACTGCGCGGATGCGCTGAAGCTTGGCGGCTATCGAATCGGCGGCAGGCGGGGTCTGTTCCACCGGCTCGGCTTCGAAAGCCTCCGCCTCCACCGGCTCGGACTCGAAGGTCTCGGGCTCGGCCCATTCGGCGACTTCGGCCTCTTCCTTGGCGGTGTCCTGCGGCTCATCCTCTTCGATGTCGTGGGCGGCGACGCTGGCCAGGATGTCGGCCGTGCC
The DNA here is from genome assembly GCF_025673445.1 of Ruegeria marisflavi. NCBI lineage: Bacteria > Pseudomonadati > Pseudomonadota > Alphaproteobacteria > Rhodobacterales > Roseobacteraceae > Ruegeria > Ruegeria marisflavi. Next base: position 29,025 of record NZ_JAOVQN010000007.1, on the reverse strand, counting down.
GTTTTCCTCCGCTTCATCTTCAACGGCATCGGCGGCCTCGGCTTCGACCGGCTCGGCGGCGCGCTCTTCGGCTGCGACCTCTTCGACCATTTCCTCGGCGGGGGCCTCTTCCACTGCGGTTTCCGCTTCGGGCGCCGGGGCGGCTGCGGTCTCCGCAACAGGTGCTTCTTCGTTCACCGGCTCGGCGAGCGCTTCGGCTTCGGCCTTAGGAGCGGGTTCGGCGGCGGGGGCGGCGGTAGCGGCAGGGGCGACAGCAGCGGTCGCGGGTTCGGCTGCGCGCAGGACAATGCCGGTCGCGTCGCGCCGCGCCTCGACCTGGCGGGCGATCTCGCGCTGGGCGATTCGCGCCAGCATCTCGGCATCGGGTTGCGGCGGTTCGGCGCCGAAATAGCGGTCGTCGGCGGCCAGGTCCCGGAAGTACTCGGCAATGGCCTTCATCGTATCGAAGGAATCCTCGAACCCTTCGAGGGTACAGGAGAACGTCCCATAGGAGACGGTCAAGACCTTGTTGTTCTGTACCATGGGATGCTCGTCCTCTACATAGTTGTGCCTAAGCGTTTACCATCCCTTGGGCGTCAATTTCGGCCCGATTCTGTGCAAATGACCGTATCATTTTGTGACTACAATATGTCCTGCTTCCTGAAAGGGCGACAATTCAGCCATGAATACCCCGATTGTTGATACTTCGGAACCGGTAACCCTGATAGGGGGCGGCGAGATCGGCGCTGGCGACCTGGATCTGGCGCTTGAGCGCGCCAGAACGCTGGTCGCCGCCGATAGTGGCGTGCTGGCGGCGCTGGCGCAGGGGCGGATGCCCGATGCGGTGATCGGGGATATGGACAGTCTGCCGGCGCTGCACCGGGTGCATATTCCTGAGGAGCGGCTGCACAAGGTCCCGGAACAAGACAGCACCGATTTCGACAAGGCGCTGCGCCATGTCACGGCGCCGCTGGTGTTGGGGGTGGGCTTTCTAGGCGCGCGGGTGGATCACCAGCTGGCGACGTTCAACGCATTGGTGCGGCATGCGGATCGCCCTTGTGTGCTGATCGGTGCGGTCGAGGCGATCTTTCACCTGCCGCCGCGGCTGGAGCTGAATCTGGTGCCGGGTGATGTGGTCTCGGTGTTTCCAATGGCGCCGGTGACAGCCCGGTCCGAGGGGTTGCACTGGCCGTTGGCGGGCCTGCAGATGGCGCCCGACGGTCCGATCGGAACCTCGAACCGGGCGACCGGGCCGATCGCGATCGAGGCGGCGGGGCCGGGGTTGCTGGCGATGGTGCCGCGCGGGGCGCTGGACGGGGTTATCCGCTGGTTCCTGTCGCCGCGCTGCGGGCGGTGGCCTGCTCGCGCAGGATGACATAGAGGCCCGCGGCCATTGTGATCAGGATGCCGAGCGCCGCCAGCCCGTTGGGCAGGTCGCGAAAGATTAGCCAACCGATTGCGGTGGCGACCGGGATTTCCAGATACTGCATCGGCGCCAGCGTCGCCGAGGGCGCATAGCGCAACGACCAGGTCATCAAGAGATGTGCTGCCGTGCCCAGCACGCCGATGGAGAGGAGCAGCCAGAGCGTTTCTCCCGAGGGCGCGACAAAGGTCAGCGCCTCGATCCCAGTGGCATGACCGAGCAGCAGGATCGGGGCGAGGATCACACTGGCCATGACCCCCGACACCGCCTGAAGCGCGATCGGGTCGGTATCTTTGGCCAGTTGTCTTGTGACCAGCATGAAGAGGGCAAAGACCACGGCGACGACAAGTGGCAGAAGGGCGGGGAGGCCGACTTCGGCAAAGCTGGGCTGAATCACCAGAAGTGTGCCGATGAACCCCACGATACAGGCGCCAAGGCGGCGCGGGCCGACTTCCTCTCCCAGAACGTATTTGCCCAGCAACAGCATGATGAAGGGCATGACAAAGGCGATGGCAACCGCATCGGCAAGCGGCAGGTATTGCAGCGCGGTGAACATGGCCCAGATGCCCACGATATGCAGCAGGGTGCGCAGGGCAGTCAGGCGCAGGAGCCGCCCGCGCAATTGCCAGGGGCGTCCGGTGGCCTGGACCAGCGGGATAAGGATCACCGCTTGTATACTGAAGCGCACAAGCAAAAGCTGCATGGTGGGCATGGTGCCGCCCAAAAGTTTGGCCAGAGCATCGCCCATCGGGGCGAGCACACAGAAACCAAGCATCAGGAAGATGCCGAGAAGGGGGCGGTCAGCGGTCATTGCGCCACGCTAGTTTCGCCTGTGCCAGGACACAAGGGTGCACGAACGTCGCGCGCGTGTGGGGGATGACCCAGGACGTGACGTCCACAAGTCTTGCGGACCTGCGGTTGGCTCGCAGGTTAATGTGAGCGCTTTCTGATTTTGGCAGGTCATGCCGATCCGGTCGGTTTTGGGATGTGCGCTGCTCTGTTCCGGGTATGGCGGAGCCTTGTGTGCGGGTGAGTCCCCGAATGTGCAATGAATGTCCCGAATTTGAAGAAAAACGAAATTCAATCGGGTCATTGGGGCTCTATCAGCAACAATAGCCCCTATTTTCCAACGTATTGGCCGCGACCGAATGAGTAGGTATGCGGTAAAGTTCTTTCAGTCTCTTTTGTTTTGGGGTTACCAGGTTGTACCGCGTTTACGTTTCCCTTTCCGCAACGATCTTCTTGGCCACGGTCGCCACTGCGTCGCCGCTGCCGAGGTGGTCGGGTGCAGGTCCGAACGCGTGCAGGGGTGCCTGCTCGCAGGAATGGGCTATCGGTCAGTTGAACGAGGCTGAGCGCGCCGAGTTGGCGGCTGCGCGGATCGCGGCCCCGGACCCACAGCCGTTTGTCGTCGAGAACGGCGACGTTTTCACGATGATGTCCTATCAGAAAAAGGGGCGGCCGGTCGCGTACCGAACCTATACTGTTGCCGATCTGGGCGAGCCGGAGCTTGCGCATGGATGGTCGATGAACGGGTGGTCGTTTGTTCGGCTAGAGGCGTGCGGGAACTGGGCGATTGTCAATCAGAACGCGCAAGGTCCGGCGTTTTCGCCCCCCCTGCCGGTTGCCGCTCAGATCACGCCCTTGCCGACATCGCTGCGACCTACATCGAACCGCAACACTGCCGGACCAATTCCAACGCCGACCGGAGCGGTGTTTTCGACACCAATTCTACCGGATTCCGGCGGACCGATCGTGAATACGCGAGATATTGAACCTCCGATTTTCACCGAGAGTAACGAGTTTCCGGAGCCTTTGAAGAACCCGCCGATATCTCCGGTACCCATTCCCGCATCATTCTGGGCGCTGATTATGGGTGTGATGGCGATTTCGGCGTTGGGTCTTCGGCTCAAGTCTGTGCAAGGTCACCGGCGGGTTTGAGCGGGACGGTCTGTTGCCGAAGCCGCAGACCGCAGACCAGTACCAATCGGTTGCGAGCTGACCCGACATCAGCAGTTCGGCACGTTCACTGCCAGCCCGCCCAGCGAGGTTTCCTTGTATTTCTCATGCATGTCGGCGCCGGTCTGGCGCATGGTCTCGATCACCGCGTCGAGCGGCACGAAATGCTTGCCGTCGCCGCGCAGGGCAAGGCTGGCGGCTGACACGGCCTTGATCGCGGCCAGCCCGTTGCGTTCGATACAGGGTACCTGCACCAGACCCTTGACCGGGTCGCAGGTCATGCCGAGATGATGTTCCAGCGCGATCTCAGCCGCGTTTTCCACCTGTTCGGGCGTGCCGCCCATCACCGCGCAGAGACCTGCCGCCGCCATGGCGGCGGCGCTGCCGACCTCGGCCTGGCAGCCGGCCTCGGCGCCCGAGATCGAGGCGTTGTACTTGACCAGCCCGCCAATGGCGGCAGCGGTCAGCAGGAAATCCTCGACATGGCTGGGGGCGGCGCCCGGCACGTGGTCGAGGTAGTAGCGCAGCACCGCGGGCAGGGTGCCCGCCGCGCCGTTGGTGGGGGCGGTCACCACCTGGCCACCGGCGGCGTTTTCCTCGTTCACCGCCATGGCATAGACGCTCATCCAGTCGTTGATCGTGTGCGGCGCGTTCAGGTTCATGCCGCGTTCGGCCACCAGAGCGTCATGGATCCCTTTGGCGCGGCGGCGCACATTGAGGCCACCGGGCAGAATGCCGTCGGTGGCCAGTCCGCGTTCGATACAGTTGTTCATCACTTCCCAGAGCCGCGCGGTGCCCTTGGCGAAGGAGACCTCGCAGCCACGCGCGATCTCGTTGGCGCGTTTCATCTGCGCGATGGATTTGCCCGAGGCGGCCGCCATCTCCAACATCTCGGCGGCGGATTTGAACGGGTAAGGGACCGGCGGGCCGTCATTGCTGTCCTTGCCCTGGGCCAGTTCCTCTTCGGTCAGGACAAAGCCGCCGCCGACCGAATAGAACACTTGCCGCAGGATTACGTCGCCCTGTGCGTCGGTGGCCATCAGGATCATGCCGTTGGCATGGCCCGGCAGGGCGTGGTCATAGTCGAAGATCAGGTCGCGCCTGGGGTCGAAGGCCAGCACCGGCAGCCCCTCGGGCGTTACCGTATGGGTGGCGTGGATCGCGGTCAGCGCCGCCTCGGCCTTGTCGTTGTCATAGCTGTCGGGGACAAAACCCGCGAGGCCGAGGATGGTGGCGCGGTCGGTGGCGTGACCCACACCGGTAAAGGCCAGCGAGCCGTGCAGCGAGCCCTTGACCCCGTGGAAGGCAAAAGGCGAGGCGCGCATCATGTCGAGGAAGCGCGCGGCGGCCACCATCGGCCCCATGGTGTGCGACGAGGACGGGCCGATGCCCACTTTGAACATGTCGAAGACGGAGAGGAACATATCAGGTAGCCGAACCTTCTGGCGGGTTTGCGTGATGGGGGGCGGTGAACGGGGTGTCGCCCAGCCCCTCGGCCGCTTGCGCGGCTCGGGTGGCGGGGCGGGTTTCCAGCGCCGCGAGGATGCGATGCAGATGCGGCGTGTCGGCGGCCGCGAACCAGCTGCGGTCGCTGTCCTGGGGATAGAGCGCCAGCCAGCGCATCAGGCAGGCCAGATACCAGCTCAGGATGGACGGGGTGGCGGGCGACAGCCAGTCCGGCGCCTCGGCGGCCACCGCGTCGAGCAGAGCCAGATGGGTGCGCAGGCGCGGGCGCAGGCCCGCGCGCAGCGTCTCGGCCTCCATCTCGGCGATGTATTTGTCGGGATAGAACAGCATGCGCATATCCGCATGCAGCGTGTTCGAGGCGAAGAACAGCCATTTCAGGAAGGCGCCGCGCGCCGGATCGGCGGGGGCCGGGGCCAGACGGCCATGGGTATCGGCAAGCCAGAGCAGGATGGCGGCGGTTTCGAAAATCGGGCCTTGCGGGGTTTCCAGCACCGGGATCAGCCCGGCGGGGTTGAGCGCGCGATAGGCGGCGCTGTCCTGGGCCCGGGTTGCGCGGTCGACCAGCACGGTGTCATAAGGCAGGCCCATGTCCTCGAGCGCCAGCCGGATCACCAGCGAGGCGTTGTCGGGGGCATAGTGGAGGCGATAGGGCGCGGTCATGCCCCCGATATAAGATGCATGGGCGATTCTGCATTCACCGATTGCGACGTTTCCCATCGGAAACGCGTAAGCTTGTCGCGAGTCACGGTTTCTGCGCCTGGCAGATGAAATGGGTCAGGGAAAAGAAGAAGCGCCCTGCGCGTGCCAGGTCCTGCTGTTCCTGTGCCCAGGCACGGGCCTCCGGTTCCGCCAAGGCTCCGGTTTGAATGGCATAGGCGGTCATCAGGCGGATCAACATCGCCGCCAGCCCGTCCGGGCGCAGTTGCGTGTCGCAAAAGGCCAGCGGCGTCGTGCTGATCGCGCGAAACCCGGCCTCGGCCAGCAGCGCCGGGAGGCGTGCCGGAACATCGCGGCAGGCGAGGTGGCGGTCCCAGATGCGGCACATCTCGACCATGCGCGCGGGTCGGTCGCTGTGCCAGGTCAGCGTATCCCAGTGCATGTCGCCGATCACCAGCCGGCCACCGGGTTTCAGCGCGCGAAAGAGTTCGGTCAGCGTTGGGCGCATGTCGTCGAAATACTCGAACACTTGCAGCGAGACCGCGCCGTCGAGGCTGTTTTCATCGCAGGGGAGGGCCTCGGCGTGGCCTTCCCGGAAGGCGACATTGCCGCGACCCGCGCAGCGGGCGCGCGCGAGGTCGAGCATGTCGAGGCTGGGATCAAGACCCAGCACATGACCGGTGTCGCCCACCGCGCGGGACAGGTCGAGTGTCAAGAGGCCATTGCCACAGCCCAGATCCAGCAGCCGGTCGCCCGGCGATGGTGCCAGCACGTCGAAGCTGGCACGGCGGCGGCGGGTGATATCGGCGCCCTGATAGGCATCCTCCAGAATGCGGGCGGTGTCTTCGTCGAATTGCAGCATGTGCCCTGTCCCCGCTTCTGTCCTGTGCGATCATAGCACGGAAAGGGCGCGGGGCGGGAATCGGGGGGTGTTCCGACAGGTTCATCTGCCACGCGCGGCGCGACGGCGGCGCAAGGCCAGACCGGCACGCAGGTTCAGTGTCAGCAGGGTGATGTTGGTGGCGCCCGCCAGAAGTTCCAGCGCCTGCACGACATAGAAAAGCGTGTCGAACTGACCGGCATTGGCGCGGATCGCGAGGAACACGGCGCTGGGCAGCAGGATCAGCAACCCGTTGGCTGCGATCATCTTCATCCGGGCGGATTTGGCGGCGACCTCGGGCAGGCGCCAGCCCTTGCTCAATGCGGCACCGGTGGCGCCAGCGGTGGCCATGGCCGGGATCAAAAGCGCCATGCCGTAGAGGATCGCCGTCTTTACCTGCGCGATCTGGGCGTGGGTGCCGAACAGCTCGACCAGCGCGGTCGAGGTCCAGAAACAGGTGGTGGTGAGCAGGGCGATGGCACCGCCGAACGCGTGCAGTTTGAGTTTCATCCTGGGTCTCCAATTAAATAGCGTGCTATGTAAATAGTGTTGCATAGCACGCTATGCAAGGGGTAGGTCGCAGGCATGGATCAGTTTCAGCACAATTCGGCCGGGTATCTGGCCAATCACATGGCGCGGCTCTTTGCGGCGGGGCTGGCGCGGCGCATCCAGCCGCTGGGGCTCGCCCCGGCGCAGTTCATGGTGCTGCTGGAACTGTGGCACAGCGACGGGCGCACCCAGGCCGACCTGACGGCAGCGCTGGATGTCGAACAGGCGACCATGGCCAATACGCTCAAGCGGATGGAGCGGGACGGGCTGATCCGGCGCTTGCCGTCCGAGGAGGATCGCCGCGCCCGGCTGATCCATCTGACCGACCGCGCCCGCGCGTTGGAGGCAGAGGCCAAGGCGGCGGCAGGGGCGCAGAACGCGCAGGCGCTGGCGGGGCTGGACGAGGCAGAGCGCGCGACATTCATCGCACTTATGCGCCGGGTAATTGCCAATATGCAGCGGGGCTGAGGCGCGGGGGACCGGATTTGGTCTCGCAGTCGGGCGGGGCGTTGCGTATAACGCTGGCAATCATCGACAGGGGATGCTGCCATGACCGGAGAACTCTCGCCCATAGACAAGGCGAAATTCGTTGCCGCCAAACGCGCCGCCGACATGGTCGAGGACGGGATGCGCGTGGGTCTGGGCACCGGATCGACCGCGGCTTGGCTGGTGCGTTGTCTGGGCGACATGGTGCGCAAGGAAGGCTTGAAGATGCGCGGGGTTCCGACCTCGACCCGGACGGCTCAGCTGGCGCGCGAGGTGGGGATCGAGATCATCACGCTGGACGAGGCGCGTTGGCTGGATATCACCATCGATGGGGCCGACGAGTTCGATGGCGATCTGAACCTGATCAAGGGCGGCGGCGGCGCGCTGTTGCAGGAAAAGATCGTGGCGACCGCGTCAGATCAGATGGTGGTGATTGCCGATGTCGGCAAGGAAGTGAGCCGTCTGGGCGCCTTTCCCCTGCCGGTTGAGGTGATCCCGTTCGGATGGCAGACGACGCAGGCGCTGATCGAGGAGACGCTGATCTCGATGGATGTGCTGGGGCGGACGGCAACCTTGCGGATGAACGGCGACACGCCGTTCATCACCGATGAGGGAAATCATATCCTGGACCTGCATCTGCAACGGATTGGCAATGCCCGTCAGGTGGCGCTGGTGCTGAACCAGATCCCCGGCGTGGTGGAAAACGGCCTCTTCATCGACATTTGCGATACCGTGGTGCTGGGCCATGGCGACGGGCGGGTGGAAATCCGCGACATCAACCACGGCACGGTGGAACATGACCGGCTGGATTTTGTCGAAAGCGACAACCTGTTTACCGATCTGGCGGACTAGGGGCGCGCGCACGCGGGCGTGAGCCGTGTTGTTTTGGGGTCCATGGGTCATATCTGAACGGTTCACCGCGCCGCGACGCGCAAGAGACAAGGCGCCCCGCCTTTCGGGTGGCGGCAGGAAAGCGAGACAGGCACATGAGTTTTGACTACGACCTTTTTGTCATCGGCGGCGGATCGGGCGGCGTGCGCGCGGCGCGGGTTGCGGCGGGCGAGACCGGGGCCAAGGTGGCGCTGGCCGAAGAGGATCGCTATGGCGGCACCTGCGTGATCCGGGGATGTGTGCCGAAAAAGCTGATGGTCTTTGCCAGCGAGTATGCCTGCATGGTCGAGGATGCGCAGGCCTATGGCTGGGACATCCAGCCGGGCGCGTTCGACTGGGACGTGTTTCGCGACAAGCTGTACAAAGAGCTGGACCGGCTGGAAGGTGTCTATCGCAACATCCTGAAGAACAACGGGGTCGAGACCTTTGACATGCGCGCGCGGCTGGTCGATGCGCATACGGTCGAGCTGTCCGACGGCACCCGCAAAAGCGCGAAACATATCCTGATCGCCACCGGTGGACGCCCGGTCAAGCCCGAGATCAAGGGGGCCGATCTGGGCATCACCTCGAACGAGATCTTCCATCTGGAGAAGCTGCCCGAACGAATGCTGATCGTCGGCGGCGGTTACATCGCCTGTGAATTCGCGGGCATCATGAACGGCATGGGGGTCGAGGTGACCCAGTATTATCGCGGCGCGCAGATTCTGCGCGGTTTCGATGACGAGGCGCGCGGGCTGGTCAGCGAGGAGATGTGCCAGAACGGCATCAAGCTGCACCTGGGCACCAATGTGCTGGAGATGGAACGCGAGGGCGACCGGATCCGGGTCAAGGCCACCAATGGTGACGAAGAACTGTTCGATCAGGTGATGTTCGCCACTGGCCGGGTGCCCAATGCCGACGATCTGGGGCTTGAGGGGCTGGGCGTCGAGCTGGGCCGCAAGGGGCAGATCGTCGTGGATGACTACAGCCAGACGGCGGTCCCCTCGATCTATGCGATCGGCGACGTGACCGACCGGGTCAACCTGACCCCGGTTGCGATCCGCGAGGGCATGGCCTTTGTCGATACCGTGTTCCGGGGCAAGCCGACGCCGGTCGATTACGCGCTGATCCCGACCGCGATCTTTACCCAGCCCGAGATGGGCACCGTGGGGTTGAGCGAGGAGGAAGCGGCGGCGCAGGAACCGGTCGAAATCTATGCGACCTCGTTCAAGCCGATGCAGACCGCCTTTGCCGGGCGCAGCCAGCGGGTGCTGATGAAACTGATCGTGTCCAAGGCCAACCGCCGCGTTCTGGGCTGCCATATCGTGGCCCCGGGCGCGGGCGAAATGATCCAGTTGGTCGGTATCGCGGTAAAAATGGGGGCGACCAAGGAAGATTTCGACCGGACGGTTGCGGTTCACCCCGTAATGGCCGAAGAACTGGTCACCCTGCGGCAACCGGTCCGCAGCGCTTGAATTGACGGGCAAAATGCTCACGTTAGAGGCAATGCCGGTAACGGCAGTTTGAACAACAAGGGGAAAAACGACATATGGCGGGCAACTCAGGTGGCCCCTGGGGGGGCGGAGGCTCTTCCGGCGGCGGCGGCGACAGAGGAAACAATGGCGGCAAGAGGCCGCCCGATGGCGATGGCCCGCAGATCCCCGAGATCGACGAACTGATGAAAAAGGGGCAGGAACAGCTGCGCGTGCTGATGGGCGGGCGTGGCGGCAGCGGCCGGGGCGGCAATGGCCGTGGCACCGGCGGTGGCGGCGGTCCGGCCTTTACCCGGGGCACCGTGGGCCTGGGCCTGTTGGTGGCCGTTGGTCTTTGGGGCATGGCGAGCTTCTATACCGTCAAACCCGAAGAACAATCGGTTGAACTGTTCCTGGGCGAGTTTTCCGGCATCGGCACCGAAGGTCTGAACTTTGCCCCCTGGCCGCTGGTCACCGCCGAGGTGATCCCGGTCAAGGTCGAGCAGACCGAGACCATCGGCTCGGGCGGGCGCGGCAGCGATGCCGGGCTGATGCTGACCGGGGACGAGAACATCGTCGATATCGACTTCCAGGTGGTGTGGAACATCAGCGATCCGGCCAATTTCCTGTTCAATCTGCGCGACCCGCGCCAGACCATCCAGGCGGTGTCGGAATCGGCCATGCGCGAGATCATCGCGCAGTCGGAACTGGCGCCGATCCTCAACCGTGACCGTGCGGTGATCGCCGAGCGGCTGGAAGAGCTGATCCAGCTGACGCTGGACAGCTATAACTCGGGCATCAACATCGTCCGGGTCAACTTTGACGGAGCCGACCCGCCAGAGCCGGTCAAGGATGCCTTCCGCGAAGTGCAGTCGGCGGGTCAGGAACGTGACCGGCTGGAGAAACAGGCCGATGCCTATGCCAACACGGTTCTGGCCGGTGCGCGCGGTGAAGCGGCACAGGTGCTGGAAGAGGCCGAAGGCTATCGCGCCCGCGTGGTGAACGAGGCCCAGGGTGAGGCCAGCCGCTTCTCGGCGGTTCTGGAAGAATACCTCAAGGCGCCCGACGTCACCCGCAAACGTCTGTACCTGGAACGGATGGAACAGGTGCTGGGTGATATCGACAAGGTGATCCTGGACAGCAACGGGGCGGGCAGCCAGGGCGTGGTGCCCTATCTGCCGCTTAACGAGCTGCGCAAATCCGGCGACAAGGAGAACAACTGATGCGGAAATCGACCTTTCTCCTGCCTATCATCGTGGTGCTGGTTGCGCTGGGCCTGTCGTCGCTGTTCATCGTGGACGAGCGTGAAAAGGCACTGGTGCTGCAATTCGGCCGGGTGATCGACGTCAAGGAAGAGCCGGGACTGGCCTTCAAGATCCCGCTGATTCAGGAAGTGGTGCGTTATGACGACCGTATCCTGAGCCGCGAGGTCGGTCCGCTGGAAGTCACCCCGCTGGACGACCGCCGTCTGGTGGTCGACGCCTTTGCCCGCTATAGGATCGTCGATGTGCGGCAGTTCCGTCAGGCCGTGGGTGCCGGTGGCATCGCAACCGCCGAGACCCGGCTCGATTCGATCCTGCGTGCCAAAACCCGCGAGATCCTCGGTTCGGTCAGCTCGAACGACATCCTGAGTTCGGACCGTGCCGCGCTGATGCTGCGCATCCGCAATGGCGCCATTTTCGAGGCCCGCGATCTGGGGCTTGAGGTGATCGACGTGCGCCTGAAACGCACCGACCTGCCCGAGGCCAACCTGAACGCCACCTTTGCCCGGATGCGGGCCGAGCGTGAACGCGAAGCCGCCGACGAGGTGGCGCGCGGTAACGAGGCAGCGCAGCGGATCAGGGCCCAGGCCGACCGGACCGTGGTCGAGCTGGTGTCAGAGGCACGTCGCGAGGCCGAGATCGCCCGAGGCGAGGCCGACGCGCAGCGGAACGCGATCTTTGCCGACGCCTTTGGCAAGGACCCGGAATTCTTCGAGTTCTACCGCTCGCTCTCGGCCTATGAAAAGGCGCTTCAGGGTGGCAACAGCTCGATGGTGATGAGCCCGGATTCTGAGTTCTTCAACTATTTGAATTCGCCTTTGGGCGCCTCGAACTAGGCCGCAAGGGATAGACATGGAAGGGGCCGGTACAATGTGCCGGCCCTTTTTGCATTCTCCCGGCAGTTGTCTTGATCCCTGGGCATGAATGCCTTCAAATGCTGGAACCGGAATTCGGGGTCTGAAATGCGATTGATTTTTACCTGTTTGACTGCCCTTGCTCTCGGTACACCGGCGCTGGCGGAACCCGTGATCGTGCTGGGCGATACCCCCTACAAGACCTTTGGCAAGCGGGTCTCGGTCAGCAGTGTCGTGCGTCTGGCCACCATCACCGGGGACCGCCCCCGCATGAGCGCCACCCGCGCCTATCTGCCGGCGGGCAAGATCCTGTTGGTGGGGCGCGGCGGGCTCTGCCACAAGAAATCGCTGGATCTGTGGTGTTTCGCCGTCACCCAGGACGGGTTGCCCGTTTTTGTGCGGGCCGACAGCAAGGGGTATTTCAAGGCCGACGCCTATGACGGGTTCATCGCCGTGGCGCAGCGGCCAGGGTCGGTGGCCACCACCAACGGGAGGGTGCTGGAATACAGCAGCTCGGAGCGCTATCAGGTGGTCGACTTCAGCGACGATACCGTGACGTTGGCCGTCGGCCCGGAAAATCAGAAGCCGGGATTCGACGCCGCAACCACGGTCGAGATTCCGCGCGAGGACAGCGATTTTGTCTTTGTCGATACCGACGAGTTGCGCAGCGCCACCAGCTATGCGCCGATCCGGCCGCGGAGCCGGGGCGATGCGCTAGCCCGGCTGTCGCAGGATATCGCCGACCTGGATATCGACGCGCAAAGCTTTCGCGAGGCGCGCGACTTCTTTGAACGGCTGCTGGTCGAGGAGAAGAATTGCAGCGACGAGATCACCCTGGAGCGGACCGCCGATGCCGAACTGGCGGTGGAAGTGGGAGGCATGCTCTCGGCCATCGACGCCAAGTTCCAGATCACCGCCTCTTACTCCAAGAGCACCAGCTATCCCAAGGGGATGCAGATGCGCGCGCTGCGCTATGTGCAGGACTTGCCCGGCGAGGGTTCCCGTTTCTTCGAGATCTGGGAGCGGTTGAGCTACGAGGACGAAAGCTGCAAGGGCGTGATCGCGGCCCGGCTGACCGGCTCCGACGATGCCGAACGCGGCGGCGAGAGCGGCGAGATCACCACCCAATCGGCCCGCGACATGGGACTGGGGGTCAGCGAAAGCCGCAAGTTCCCATCCTATTCCTGTGACCGCGAATACTTCACCGCGCTCGATCACCTGACCTCGGCCGATGGGCGGCTGTCGCAGGCCGCCGCCGAATTGCTGGTGACCTATGCGATGCGCTATCAGAGCGCGGGCGGAATCAAATCCTGCTGCAACCTTGGGGGGACGGGATGATCGGATTGGTGCTGCTGGCGCTGGGGTTGGTGCTGATTGCCGAGGGCGCGATCTATGCGATGGCGCCGGGGATGGTGGAACGGTTGCTGGAGATCCTGCGCAGCCTGCCGCTGGCGGCGCGGCGGCAGACCGGTCTTTTGAGCATGGTTCTGGGTCTGATCCTGGTCTGGGGCGCCTATCAGATCGGGTTTTAACCGATTGGTGGTCCGACGGGTTCATTTCTCTGCGATCCCGAGTTGCGGGCGGTGTCAAACCGACTACATTGAGGGCCGAGAAACAGTTTTGGCCCGAACCCAAGGGCCGACATGCAGGTTGGTGACAAGGAGGCCTCCAGTGCAGCCAAAGGCACGCAGTATTTCCGTGGCGCGGGACAACAGGATCACCAACGCAAGGCTGATGGCGCTTGCGTTGCTGACCGTCTTGTTCGTGCTGGTCCAGACGCTCATGGCCGCGGCACGGGCTGAAAGCCTGGCGCCGCTGGCCGACAAGGTCAGCCCGGCGGTGGTCAATATCACCACCTCGACCCTGATCGAAGGCCGGTCGGGGCCGCAGGGGATCGTTCCCGAAGGCTCGCCCTTCGAGGACTTTTTTCGCGACTTTCAGGATCGCAACGGCGACAGCAACCGGCCGCGCCGCAGTTCCGCGCTGGGCTCGGGGTTCGTGATTTCCGAGGACGGCTATATCGTCACCAACAATCACGTGATCGCCGAGGCCGACGAAATCCTGATCGAGTTCTTTCCTGGTGATGGGCAGCCCGCCAAGGAACTGCCCGCCAAGGTGATCGGCACCGATGAAAAGACCGATATCGCCCTGTTGAAGGTCGAGGCATCGAGCCCGCTGAAATTCGTCAAGTTCGGCAATTCGGACACGATGCGCGTGGGCGATTGGGTGATCGCCATGGGCAACCCGCTGGGGCAGGGATTCTCGGTCAGCGCCGGGATCGTCTCGGCCCGCAACCGGGCGCTGAGCGGCAGCTATGACGATTACATCCAGACTGACGCGGCGATCAACCGGGGCAACTCGGGCGGGCCGCTGTTCAACATGGACGGCGAGGTGATCGGGGTGAACACCGCGATCCTGTCGCCCAATGGCGGGTCGATCGGCATCGGCTTCTCGATGGCGTCGAACGTGGTGACCAAGGTCGTGGACCAACTGCGCCAGTACGGCGAGACCCGTCGCGGCTGGCTGGGGGTCCGCATTCAGGACGTGACCGATGATATGGCCGAGGCGATGGGCCTAGCCAAGGCCAGTGGCGCGCTGATCAGCGACGTGCCGGATGGCCCGGCGAAAGAGGCGGGCCTAAAGGCGGGCGACGTGATCGTGAGCTTTGACGGTGCCGAGGTAAGCGACACCCGGGATCTGGTACGCCGTGTGGGCGAGACCGAGGTCGGCAAATCGGTACGCGTGGTGGTGCAGCGCGATGGCGCCACACAAACGGTGCTGGTCACTCTGGGTCGGCGCGAGGATGCCGAGCGGACGGAAACCGCAGAAAGCGGCGGCGAAGAATCCAAGCCCCAGGCCACCGAGCAGGTGTTCCTTGGGTTGACCGTCAGCACACTTACCGACGAGATGCGTGCCGAACTGGGCCTTGCCGAGGATACCACCGGGCTTGTGGTCACCAATGTGGACGAGAGTTCGGAAGCCTATGAAAAGGGACTGCGCGCGGGTGACCTTATCACCGAGGCGGGGCAGCAAAAGGTCACCACACTGTCTGACCTTGAGACGCGAATTGACGAAGCCCGCGAGGCCGGGCGCAAGTCGCTGCTGTTGCTGGTGCGCCGGGGTGGCGAGCCGCGCTTTGTCGCGCTGGGTCTGGGCAACTGAGTCTTAAGGCGAAGAAAGTAAGGGGCGGCCGGGAAATTCCCGGCCGCCTTTCGTTTCAAGGGCGGACAGGATGCAGATGGATCGGCTGAACGAATTGTTGGAGCAGGAAACTCAGGTCTGGCAGGCATTGGTGTCCGGCGATGGCGCGGCGGATGCGGCATTGCTGTCGCCCGAGTTCCTGGGGGTCTACTCGGATGGCTTTGCGGGGCGTGACGCGCACGCGGGTCAACTGGCGGGCGGTCCGACGGTGATCAGTTTCGAGCTCTCCGAGGCGCGGGTGATCGAGCTGGCCCCGGACTGCGCCGTCTTGAGCTATTTGGCGCGGTTCCGGCGCGTTGGTCGAGACGGGGACGAACAGATGTTTGTCAGTTCCATCTGGCGGCGACAGGCGGGCGGCTGGATCAACCTGTTCAGCCAGGACACGCCAGCGGTCATTTGATCTGAACGGAAAAAGAGCCATGTGCCGAAGCACATGGCTCAAGTCAAGGAAGAGGTGGGTTTAGGACGGGACACTGGGGATGATCCCCCAACCTCAGGACGGTAACCACTGACACTGTGGCGGGCAGGGGCGAGTCGGTGCTGTGATCCAGTTCACAATGTCCGCAAGTTTTTCAGATCTGGTCAGGATCGGCCAAAGCTTCCAGTGTTGGGAAATCCCGGATCAGGACGTGGCCGCGGGTGACATCGACAATACCCTGACGCTTCCAAACCGCGAGCGTCTTGGAGATTGCTTCGCGGGTGGCGCCGACATATTCCGCCAACTCGGCCTGGGACAGTCTAACCGCGCCAGCCTGTGCGCCCTGACGTGGGGCGAGATGCAAGAGCTTGCGCGCAACGCGCGTAGGGACGGGCAGGAACACCTGTTCATTCAGTTGCCGCCCCATCCAGCGCATCCGCTGACCAGCCAGGCGGATCATGTCGACGGCCAGCTCAGGATGATCTTGCAATTCGCGCATGACATCGGCGCGCAGCACCCGCAACAGTCGCGCGGGTTCGGTTGCGGTGACTGTCGCAGTACGGGTTCCGGGATCGAACAGGGCGATTTCGCCAAAAATGGCGCCGGGCGCCAGCAGGTCGAGCGAAAGTTTGCGGCCATCGAGCGACAGGATGGACACCTCCATCGCCCCGTCGATTACAACATAGAGCGCATCGCCGGCATCGCCCTGCTTAAACAGGACTGCACCGCGCTCCAGCCGGACCTCGTTGGCTTGCGCAGAAAGCATCTGGCGCAGCCGTGGCGATGCTTCGGCCAGAAAACCGCTTTGGGGCAGGGATATCATGGCTGTGGGTCTCCTCCACACTCTGGTCTAAGTGGGAGACGTGTCACAATCAAGTGAAGACATGCCAAAGACCCGGAGTACGAAAGGGAGAGCGGCTCAGGCCGAGCGTCAGTTTTCGCCCTCTTCAGGATCGATCATATGCTCCTGGAGCAGGCCGAACTGCAACATGATGAACCCCATGAGCGCGATGGGAAAGCCAAAGGTCTCGATCTTGACCCAGAGGTCGGTCGACAGCGTGCGCCAGACCGCCTCGTTGGCCAGGGCCAGCAGGGTGAAGGCGGCGCAGAGGCGGCGGGTCAGGATCATCCAGCCCTCGTCGCGCATCGGCAGCACGTCGCTCAGCACATAAGCCAAGTAAGAGCGCCCGCGCATCAGGCCGATCCCCAGCAGGATGGCAAAGACGCCATAGACCAGCGTTGTCTTCATCTTGAAGAACCGTTCGTCATTGAACCAGGCGGTGAGCCCGCCGAAGAAGATCACCATGAAGGCGGTAAAGATCTGCATCCGGCTGAGCTTGCCCGTCAGCCCCCAGAGCACGGCGATGGCCACCAGCAGGATCGGAATGAACAGCAGGGTGGCGACGATGAAGCCCGAATACTCGGTCCCGCCCAGGCTGAACGTGTCGTCCCTGAGCCGCAGGTAGATCAGGAAGAAGGCCACGGTGGGGCCCAGTTCCAGCACCTGCTTGATGATCGGGTTGATATCCTTTTGCGCCTTCATACTGCCCTTGTCCGTTCTTTCAGCTTCCAAACTCAACTATCACCGCACCCGCTGCGATCAACCCCATCAGGGCAATCCGGCGGGGTCCAACCGTCTCTTTCAGCACCAGCCAACCGATAAGCGCGGCAAACACGGTCGAGGTCTCGCGCAGCACGGCGGCCTCGCCCACCTTGTCGAGCCTTGTGGCCAGCATGATGGCGCCGAAGGAGAGAAAGGCGGTGATGCCTCCGGCAAAGCCGCGCAGGATCAGGGGACCGGGTGCGGGGCGGTGGATCATCGACCGCCAGCGCAGCCCGGCGATGACCGGGAATACCAGCCCGTCGATGAAGAAGAACCAGGCCAGGAAGGTAAAAGGGTCGGCGGTGGCACGGATGCCATAGGCGTCATAGGTGGTGTAGAGCGCCACAAAAAGCCCGGTGATCGCCGCCAGACCCAGCGCGGGGACCAGCGTTTCGCGTGCGGTGTCGAGAAAGATCATGTTGTAGACGGCCAGCCCGAAGATGCCCGCCAAGAGCACTCCGACGCCCAGCCATTGCAGGCCGGTAAAGGTCTCGCCAAAGAGCAGATATGCGCCGATCACGGTAAAGAGTGGCCCGGTACCGCGCACCACCGGATAGACCACCGTGTAGGCGCCCTTGGTATAGGCCATGGCCTGAAACAGCTTGTAGAAGACATGGATCAGCCAGGCGGTGGCAAAGATCGGCCACATATGCGGCTCGGGCCAGGGCACGACGAAAAAGGCGAAGGGCGCGGCCATCAGCGCATAGGCGCCGTCGATGGCCCCCCGGCTGAGCCAGGGATCGTGGCGGCCCTTTTGCAGCGCGCCAAAGACCGCGTGCAGGAAGGCGGCCATGATGGCCAGCGCCAGCGCAAGGTCATGGCCCGCAGCGGTGCCTTCGAGAGAGACGAGCCAGCTGCTCATGATTGAAGGACGGCGTTCAGAGGCCAGCGCCGGGGGGCTGTCTGCCCCCCGGACCCCCCGAGAGTATTTCTGGCGAAATGAAGGGGGAGGGGCGTCATGCCTGTGTGTCGAGGCCGGTCAGGGCGGCGGCAAAGTCCTGAGGGTCGAAGGGGGCAAGGTCGTCGATCTGTTCGCCCACCCCGATGGCATGGATCGGCAGGCCGAAGCGGTCGGCCAGCGAGACAAGGATGCCGCCCTTGGCGGTGCCGTCGAGCTTGGTCATCACCAGGCCCGAGACATCGGCCAGTTTTTGGAAGGTTTCGACCTGGCTGATCGCGTTCTGGCCGGTGGTGGCGTCGAGCACGAGGAGCGTGTTGTGGGGGGCGGTGTCGTCCTTCTTGCGGATGACGCGGACGATCTTGGCCAGTTCCTCCATCAGGTCGGCGCGGTTCTGCAACCGGCCCGCCGTGTCGATCAACAAGAGGTCGGCGCCGTCCGCCCCGGCGCGGGTCATGGCGTCGAAGGCAAGCGAAGCGGGGTCCGAGCCTTCGGGCGCGGTCAGCACCGGCACGCCGGCGCGGTCGCCCCAGACCTGGAGCTGTTCGACGGCGGCGGCGCGGAAGGTATCGCCGGCGGCGATAACCACCTTTTTACCAGCCGCCTTGAACTGGCTGGCGAGTTTGCCGATGGTGGTGGTCTTGCCAGAACCGTTGACGCCCACCACCAGCACCACCTGCGGGCGCTTGGGGTAGAGCGGCATCGGGCGCGCGACCGGCTCCATGATGCGGGTGATTTCCTGCGCCAGCAGTTCCTTGATCTCTTGCGTCGAGAGTTTGCGGCCGATCCGCCCCTCGGCCATGTTGGCGGTGACGCGCAGGGCGGTGTCGACGCCCATGTCGGCGGCGATCAGCAGCTCTTCGAGCTGTTCCAGCATGTCGTCGTCCAGCGTGCGGCGGACCACGGTCGCGCCGCCGGGGCGGGCGAAAAGGCGGCCGAGCAGGCCACGGCCCGTGCCGGTTTCCGCGGGCGGGGCCGGGTCGACGGGCTGCGGCGCCTCGGGCGGCATCGGTGCCGGGGTCGGGTCGACCGGTTGGGGCTCCGGCAGTTCGGGCGTGTCGGGCAGTTCCGGCACCGGCTGCGGTTCCGGGTCGGGCTGGGGGATCACCGGGGCGGGCTGGGCGGCGGTGACCGCTTCCTCGACCCCGCCATCCTCGACAATGGCGTCGAGCCCCTGTTCGAGTTTCGAGGACGATTTGAACAGACGGTCCTTGAGTTTCGAGAAAAACGCCATGTCCGGGCCTCCGCTTGCGATCCTGTCTCACCTAATGCGGATTGGCGCCGGTTGCAAAGGGTCAGGTGAGCGCAAGGGCAAAGCCCATCTGCGCGCCCCAATAGAGTGGCCAGACCAGATAGGGCGTCAGGCGCAGGGCCGGGTGGCCGGGCGGCAGCAGGAATTTCTCGGTCGCGAGGATCATGTCCGAGGCGATAAAGGCGGCTGCCGCAGGCAGCACCCAGGCCAGCATGCCCGACTGTGGAAGGGTCAGCGCGGCCAGCCCCATGCCGAGGATGATCGGGATATAGGCCAGCACCGGCCCTTTGAGGTCTCCCGCACGGGGGCCGAGCAGGCTGGCCATCACCAGCCCCAGAACCGC
This sequence comes from Ruegeria marisflavi, assembly GCF_025673445.1. Lineage (NCBI taxonomy): Bacteria > Pseudomonadati > Pseudomonadota > Alphaproteobacteria > Rhodobacterales > Roseobacteraceae > Ruegeria > Ruegeria marisflavi. Next base: position 9,452 of record NZ_JAOVQN010000007.1, on the reverse strand, counting down.
GAGACCTGCCACCAGCGGCCACTCTGCGGCGAGGCGTGCGGTCTCGCTGGCGGCGTGGGTCAGGAACAGGGCGACATAGGCCAGATGGCCTGCGGCAAAGGCGCCGACGCCCGCCATGAAGGTAGCCTCGGTCTCACGCGAGAGCAGCCAGTCGCCAAGCGCGCAGAGGGCCAACGACAGCACCAGCAGCACAGGTCCGCCCGCGGCCAGCACCATCAGCGCAAGCAGCGCCACCGAGGCAGTCTTGACCGCGCTGCGCGTCAGGCTGGCGGGGCGGGCGGTGAGCGCCAGATAGGCCAGCGCGCAGGCGGCGGCGCCAAGGAACAGGGTCTGGGTCACGGGGGTCCTCCGGTCTTTGGGACAGGGTGGCTTGGGAGGTAGGATGCGGGCAAGGGATTTTCGCCGGGCTGACGCGATGTTAAGCAGGGGCCAGGTGCATTTGGAGATCGCATGTATCGCTATGTCGTTGCCAGCCTGTTGCCCTATGTCGTCCTGGGCGCGGCCTGTCTGATCGGGGGCGGCTGGGCCTGGGGAGCGTTGATTTCGATGACCGTCTATGTGGCGGTCATGGACAAGCTGCCGGTTCGGCCGCTGGCGGCGGCGGATTGGGCGGGCTCGCAGATCTTGCCGCTGGTGCTGGCGGGGGCGCATTTTGCGCTGCTGGCGCTGGCGATCCCGGCTTTGGCCGATGGCCCGCTGACCGGGGTTCAGGCGCTGGCGCTGGGGGTCGCAGTGGCGCTCTGTTTCGGGCAAGTGTCGAACTCGAACGCGCATGAACTGATCCACCGGGGCGACCGCTGGCAGCGCTGGCTGGGGGCGGCGATCTATACCAGCCTGCTGTTCGGGCACCATAGCTCGGCCCATATGCGGGTGCATCACATCTGGGTGGCAACCCCGCGCGACCCCAACTCTGCGCGGTTTGGGCAAGGGTTCTGGAGCTTTCTGCCGCGCGCCTGGATTGGCTCGTTCCGAGCCGGGTTGGCGGCCGAGCGCGCGTTGCGGCAGGGCGGTGGCGCGACGCCGTATCGTGGGTATCTTCTGGGTGCGGGGGCGGTTGTGGCGTCAGCCTGGCTGCTGGCGGGTTGGCGCGGGGTGCTGGTGCTGGTGCTATTGGCGGGTTATGCGCAGATACAGTTGCTACTGGCTGATTACATCCAGCACTACGGGCTGCGGCGCAAAGCCCTGGCCAATGGTAAATACGAGCCTGCGCGGGCCGGTCATTCCTGGAACGCTCCGCATTGGTACAGTTCGGCGATGATGCTGAACGCGCCGCGCCATTCGGATCATCACCAGAACCCGGGCCGCGATTTTGCGGCTCTGCGGCTGGATCCAGACATGCCGAAATGGCCCTATGCCATGCCGATCATGGCGGTTTTGGCCACAGTGCCGCCGCTTTGGCGGTGGGTGATGGATCCGCGGGTTCACGCCCTGTTGGGGCAGGGTGAGTAGCCGCGAGCGGCGGGTTCTGCCACACTGGGTGTCATGATGCGATTGGCTCTGATTCTTGCGATGGTGGCGTCACCGGCGGTGTCGCAGCCGGTGATGTCGGCGGATGAGTTCGACCGCTACACCATTGGCAAGACTTTATTTTATGGCTTTGACGGCACTGCCTATGGGGTCGAGCGGTACATGTCCGGGCGGCGGGTTATCTGGTCGTTTCTGGATGGCGAGTGCAAGGAAGGCGTCTGGTACGAACAGGCGGGGCAGATCTGTTTCGTCTACGAGGACCGTTTCGACCCGCAATGCTGGGTGTTTCGCGATACCGGCCGTGGTCTGGTGGCGCAGTTCGAGGGCGACCCGACCCAGACCGAGCTTTATGAGGCCGAGGAGATCGGCGAAGAGATGCTCTGTTACGGGCCGGATGTCGGGGTCTGAGGCCGGGCAGGGGGGCGCTGCCCCCATCGCCTGTGGCGATTCCCCCGGAGTATTTTCAGCGAAATGAAGGGGGGTCAGGTGACCCGAAGCTCTTCGTAGGAGATCATCACGTGCTGGCGGAAAGCCGGGCGCGCGCAGAGGCGTTGATAGTAGAGTTGCAGATGCGGCAGCGGCATGCGGGTGACGTCGATTTCGTAGTAGCGATAGAGGATATGGCCGAGCTGGATATCGGCCAGGGTGAAGGCGTCTCCGGCAAGATGCGCGTGGCGTGACAGCTGGGTGTCGGCGAGGGCGAGTTTCGCCTCCAGCTCTTGCAGGGCCTGGGCGATGGCAATGGGGTCTCGCTGCTGTGGGGCGGTGCGGACCACGCGCCAGAAGACAGGGGTGGTGAAGGACTGAGCCACGTTCAGCTTGGCCCATTCGGCCCATTGATCGACCCGCGCGCGGCGGATGGGATCCGCGGGCCAGAAGCTGTCCTTGCCATAGCGGGTGGCGAGAAAGCGCAGGATGGCGCCGGTTTCCCAGATCGGCGGGTTGGTCCCGTCCTGGAGTACGGGGATAGTGCGGTTGGGATTGAGGCGGCCGAACTCGGGCGTGTCGAGCCCGCCATAACGGTGCCCGGCATCGTGGCGGATATGAGGCAGGTTGAGTTCACCCACGCACCACATCAGCGCCTGTACATTCGAGGATGTCTTGCGCCCCCAGATCGTCAGCATCAGAACAGCGAGCCCTGTTCGGGCGGTTTCTGTTTTGGTTTGCTGGCGGACCTTACGGGGGCGGCGCCGGTGTCGAGCGTGCCATCGGCGAATTCGATCTGGAGGGCGGTGGCCTTGGCCGCCTCTGCGCGGGTGGTGAGCAGCGTGCCCTGATCGTCGCGCACGACGGCGTAGCCGCGCGCGAGCGTCGCCTTGTAGCCCAGCGTCTCGCGCAGACGGTCGGTGGCGTCGAGCCGCTGGCGCAGGCGGTCGACGCGGGTGGTCTGGGCCGCCTGCAAGCGATCGGACAGGCGGGTCAGCCGGTCGCCCTGCGCCGCTATCTCGCGGTCCAGCGCACGGGGCGACAGACGCGAGCCGAGATGGGCGAGCCGGTCGCGGCGGGCGGTGACCAGCGCGCGCAGGCTGGTAGGGCGCAGCGGTGCCGAAAGTTCGGTCAGGCGTAGGCGGCGGCGCTGGACCCCGGTTACAAGGGCGCTGTCGAGCTTGTCTGCGACCCGATCAAACCTTTGTCTTGGAACGGAAAAAAGGCTTTCTCCGGTCGGGAGAGCGCGTGAGAGATCGCGCAGGCGCTGGGCGCGGCGCTGCACCGCGTCAGAGGCCGCGCGCGACAGGCGGGCACCCTGCTCGCCGGTCCAGGCGAGTAGTTCGAGGCGGACGGGGACGGCCATCTCGGCGGCGGCGGTGGGGGTGGGGGCGCGGCGGTCCGAGACGAAGTCGATGAGCGTGGTGTCGGTCTCGTGCCCCACGGCCGAGATCAACGGGATCTGGCTGGCCGCCGCCGCGCGGGCGACGATTTCCTCGTTGAAGCCCCAGAGATCCTCGATCGAGCCGCCGCCGCGCGCCACGATCAAGAGGTCGGGCCGGGGCAGGGCGCCACCGGGGGTGAGCCGGTTGAACCCGTCGATGGCGCGGGCCACCTCGGGGGCGCAATTGGCGCCCTGCACCGCGACGGGCCAGATCAGCACCTTGCGCGGAAAGCGGTCGCGCAGCCGGTGCAGGATATCGCGGATCACCGCCCCCTGCGGTGAGGTGATCACCCCGATAATCTGCGGCAAATAGGGCAAGGGCAGCTTGTGCTCGGGCGCAAAAAGTCCTTCGGATTCAAGGGCTTTCTTGCGCTTCTCCAGAAGTGCCATCAGCGCGCCCTGACCGGCGACGGCCACCTCGTCGACATTGAGATTGTATTTCGACTGGGCGCCAAAGGCGGTCAGGCGACCGGTCACGACGACCTCCAACCCTTCTTCGGGCACCACGGACAGGGTTGCAACCTGGCCTTTCCAGGTGGTGCAGGCCAGCACGTTCCGATCATCCTTGATGTCGTAATAGAGATGCCCGGACCGGGCCTGGAACACGCGCCCGACCTCGCCGCGCACCCGGATGCGGCCAAAGCTGCTTTCCAGCGCTCGCTTCACCTCGCCCGAGATCTCGGAGACGGTGAATTCGGGCATGTTCTGGCCCGGTTGGGGGTCGTCTAGGAGGTCCATGTCCGTGTCCTGATTTGCCTGCCCGGGCAGAGTAGACGGGTCGGTGCAGAAGGCCAAGCAGGTCGTGCGGGAGCCGAGTTTTGACCGTTTTGTACCGGTGTGCAGAGGGGGATTGACCGTTTTGTACATCGGTTTGGGGCTTGCGATCAGCCTTTACGAGGGATGCATCGGAAGGAGTAGCGGTGGGCAGACTGCCCACCCTACGGGGTCTGTCGTCTGGGGTGTCATTGCGTGTAGCGCATTAACTCGCGGGCGCGGTCGCGGCCCAGTTCAATCCGGCAGGAATTGATCCCGATGCCGGTGCCCGACCCGCCGCCGAAGGTTGCGCCGACATAGGCGCAATGGGCATCGCGATAGGCCGCCCAGGCGTCTTGCGAGGCGGTGAGCGCCGGGGCGGTGACCTTGCGGCCGGTCACCTCGTCCAGCTCTTGCGCGGCGGCCATGGCAAAGCCGAGATAGAGCTCGACCGTCGCATCGACGCGGGTCAGCGTGTCGGCCACGCAGGCGCCGATTTCGACCTGGCTGCTTCCGCCGCATTCAGAAGCGGGGTCGGCGAATGCAGCGAGGGGTGTGCAGAAGAAGAACGTAAAGATCGCGACCGACTTATTCATTGGTGAACCTCTTTTGAGCCTATGGGGAGCAGAGTATCGAAAACCTTCGCCTGTGTCTTGGAGGACATGCAGTATCCCGGTCGCGGTGAGTGGCGGGCGCCTTGCCATGGGAGAATAGGGCTTTGAATGCAAAGCCGGTCAAATGTACCATTCGACTTGAATTTCACGCTTGATGGGAAACGAAGGTTTTCAGGTGTCACGCCGGCTTGCAGCAATCTTCGCCGCCGATATGGTCGGGTATTCGCGGTTGATGGCGACAGACGAGGCCGGGACGATTGCCCGGTTGAAGGACATGCGCCGGGATGTTTTTGACCCCGCGATCCTGCGGGGGGGTGGCGAGATCGTAAAGCTGACCGGGGACGGGTTGCTGGTCCTTTTCGCGAGTGTCGTGGAGGCTGTCGAGACCGCAGCCCTGATTCAAGACGCCGTGGGCAGGATAGAAACCGGCACCGTGGAGGAGCGCATTCGCTACCGCATCGGTATTCATGTCGGGGATGTCGTCGTCGATGATGGAGAGATCTACGGTGACGGGGTGAATATTGCGGCGCGCCTCGAGGCACAGGCCGAGCCCGGCGGTATCGTTGTTTCGGCGGATGTTCAAAGTCAGGTCCGGGGCAAGGTCGGGCTTTCGTTTGTCGATCTGGGCGAACTGAGTCTGAAGAACATACCGTCGCCGGTACATGCCTATGCCATCGACCTGGAAGGCACTGCGCCGTTCGTTCAGGCGCAAGCGCCCGGTCCGGCCCAGAGGAAACCCTCAATCGCGGTTCTCGCGTTCCAGAACATGTCCGCCGACCCGGAGCAGGAGTACTTTTGCGACGGGGTCTGCGAGGATATCATCACCGAGCTGTCGCGGTTCCCCGACTTGTTCGTGATAGCCCGCAATTCATCATTTTCCTACAAGGGTCGGCCCGTCACGCATAGCGAAGTGGCCCGGGGTCTCGGTGTACGGTACATGCTGGAGGGCAGCTTGCGCCGCGCGGCTAGTCGTGTGCGCATCACGGCGCAGTTGATTGATTGCGAAACCGGCGCTCATGTCTGGGCGGAGCGCTATGACCGCGATATCGAGGACGTTTTCGAACTGCAGGACGAGATCACCAGCAGCGTCGTCGGCGCGATCGCTCCGCAGATCACCAAGGCCGAACTGGAGCGCGCGGGGCGCGCGCGGGGTATCGACATCAGTTCCTACGATCTGGCGCTAAAGGCGCAGGCAACGTTCCAGGAAGGTGCATTTTCCGACATCGAGGGCCATGATAAGGTTCTGGAGCTTACCCGGCGGGCGCTGGAACTTGATCCGCGCAACACGCAAGCGCTTTGGATCCAGGCCTATGTCTATACAATCCGGTACCTTTACCAGTTTGGTGAAGCGCCCGAGGAATCGTTGGGACATGCCGAAGCCGCAGCGGATCGGCTGTTCCAGAACAACAGGTCCGATCCCAGAGCGCTGGCGGCGCGGGGTATGATCCGCCATTTTCGACATGACTATGACGCGGCCACCGCCGATTTCAGACGTGCCTTTGAGCTCAACCCGAACTTTGCGCTGAACCTCTTCTTCATGGCCTGGCATGAGTCGCTGGTAGGGCGCACCGAAGACGCGAGGGAACACGCGTTGCTGGCGCTGCGGCTCTCGCCGAGGGATGCCGATATCTGGGTTGGAGACGCATACCTGGCACTGGCCCAGGCCAGTTTTGCCGAGGGTGATTTCATCGAGGCCCGCCGGTGGGGCGAACGGGCGATCGAAATGACGCCACGTGCCCCGATCAGGCGAGCCCTGATGATTGCGGCGGCGGCCCATCTAGGTCTTCTGGAGCAGGCGCGCCCTCATACAGAGGCGCTGGCCGATTTCGCACCCGCCTTCTTGGACAGTTTGGTGTCGGGCCGCCTGACGCTCTATCGTCTTCCCGAACACAATGCGCTGCTGGTGGAGGGCCTGAAGAAATCGGGGCAGCGTTGCTAAACCGGGCCTGTCTTGTTTCGCCTGGGTGCAGGGTGTGACGGTGTCGCCCTTGCAGGGGGCGGTTCCGGGGGGTAGACCGCGCGCGACGGCAATGCGTGGAGATCCCGATGAACATCCTCATTCTCGGCAGTGGCGGGCGCGAACATGCGTTGGCCTGGGCGGTGATGCAGAACCCCAAATGCGACAAGCTGATCGTGGCGCCGGGCAATGCGGGGATCGCGCAGATCGCGGAATGCGCCGATCTCGACATCATGAATGGCGGGCTGGTGGCGACATTTGCCGAGGAGAATGCCATCGACTTTGTCATCGTGGGCCCCGAGGCACCTTTGGCCGCGGGCGTGGCCGACCGGCTGCGCGAGGCGGGGTTGCTGGTCTTTGGCCCCTCGGAGGCGGCGGCGCGGCTGGAGGCGTCTAAGAGTTTCACCAAGGAGATCTGCGATGCTGCCGGTGCGCCGACGGCAGGCTATGCGCGGTTTTCCGAGGCAGGACCGGCCAAGGACTATATCCGGGCGCAGGGCGCGCCCATCGTGATCAAGGCCGACGGGCTGGCCGCCGGTAAGGGCGTGATCGTGGCGATGGACGAGGCGACCGCGCTGGCGGCCATCGACGACATGCTGGGCGGTGCTTTTGGCGGTGCCGGGGCCGAGGTGGTGATCGAGGAGTTCATGGAGGGCGAGGAAGCCTCGCTTTTCGTGCTGGTGGATGGCGAGACGGTGCTGTCGATCGGGACCGCGCAGGACCACAAGCGGGTGGGCGAGGGCGATACCGGCCCCAATACCGGCGGTATGGGCGCCTATTCCCCGGCGCCGGTGCTGAGCGCCGAGGTCGAAGCGCGCGCGATGGAGGAGATCGTGCGCCCCACCATGGCCGAGATGGCGCGGCGCGGCATGCCGTTCCAGGGCGTGCTCTATGCCGGGTTGATGATCAAGGATGGCGCGCCGCGCCTGGTGGAATACAACGTCCGTTTTGGCGACCCGGAATGCCAGGTGCTGATGCTGCGGCTGGGCGCGCAGGCGATGGACCTGATGCATGCCGCCGCCGAAGGACGGCTGGACGAGGCGCAGGTGAACTGGTCCGACGATCATGCGATCACCGTGGTGATGGCCGCCAATGGCTATCCGGGTTCTTATGAGAAGGGCAGCGAGATCAAGGGTTTGGATGCGCTTCCCGAGGACAGCCGCAACATGGTGTTCCATGCCGGCACCGCCGCGCGGGAGGGCGCGATTGTGGCCACCGGCGGCCGGGTGCTGAATGTGACCGCGCGGGGCGACAGCCTCGCCGAGGCGCGCGACCGGGCCTATGCCATGGTCGAGGCGATCGACTGGCCCGGCGGGTTCTATCGCCGTGACATCGGCTGGCGTGCGCTGTGAGGTAAGGGGGGCTCTGCCCCTGTGTGGTTACACCTGTACCTGACATAGGGGTTACAGTGGGTTTTGATACCGGACTATGCCGGGTATCCTCGGGCTCTCCGGGACCGCCCGGAGATGTTGGCGAACTCTGGACGGCGGGGCCTGTGGATGCGTTTCGGGACCACCAGGCGTGAATGCTGCTCTTGCCGACGCGGCGCTCAGGCGGGAAAGCTTCTTTGACCGCCTCGGCAATCTGGATGAACGTCAGCCGGTCAATCCGCGCCCGGATGAATGCCTGCAACTCCGGGTCGCTGTCAATGCGGGGCGGCGGTCCTGGGCGATGGTTTCGGCGGTGATCCGTGATTGGGACCGCCTCCGATTGAATCGCGTTCAAACCGGTTTCGACGGCCTCTTGAAGACCGTTCGAAAGCAGTTCCAAACCCTGCCGCTGAACCGTTCGCGCGGCGCTGAGCAGTTCGTCCGCTTCCCGGAGCTTGCCCAATGCGGCGTCCAGATCGCGCCGGAGGCTCATGGCGTGCTACTCCGCGCGCTGTAGCGTTGGAGATGGGTTCGGACGGTCGATTCGGAGGCCCGGACCTTCCGCGCGATTTCCGCCACGGGATAGCCCATGGCGTGAAGGCAGGCCGAAAGCCATGGATTGGCCAGCGGAACGCGCCGGGGCAAGAGGTAGTCGCGTTTGGCCAGTGCCTGCACTTTTCCCGCACCGATAAGCGCTTCGAGCCGACCGCTTCCCTTGGGATTTTCCGGCACATAAAGTTCCGCGCCGCCGAACTTGAGCAGGAATTCAACGGTGAGGTCGATCCCGAGAACGGCAACATAGGGTTCGACCTGGGCCGGTGGCTTGGGGAAGGAACGGACGGGCAGGTTCACACGCGCGTCTCCGCCGGACCGAAACTGGGAAACGGGAAACGCATGGGCGGCATGTCGGCTCTGGCCTTCCTTCCCTGGGCGGCGATTGTCCCCGGCCCGCATCAACACCTCGCAGGCCGGGGGTTCCCATGGACCGGTACCAGGAACCCGGCCGGGGAATGACGGCGGCCGGTCCCGGCCGCCAGCGGTCACTTGCTCAACGATCCGGGCGCAAGACCCAGTTGCGCGCAAACCGCCGCCTCCGCATCGGAGGTATCAACGGCATGGTCGAACGCAGACGGTGCCTGACGCCCCGCGAACAGTTCTTCGGTCAACCCTTTCCAGGCCGGGACCGCGCTCGACAGGAACCTGTCGTAACTGGCTTCGTCCTGTCGGCAAAGCGCGGTCGCCCAGGGCTTCATGGCGGGCGTGATATAGCCTTTGGCCAAAGCGTCCCCGACCTTGGCCGTTGCCCGTTCCGACTGTTGCTCGGTCTGCGTTCTGGACCGGCCGCGGCTCTGTTGCACAAATCGGCTGATAGTCGAGGCTCCCCTTTCCCCGGACAGAGTCATCCCACGGGTTTCGTGATG
>NZ_JAOVQN010000067.1:0-1121 GCF_025673445.1 Ruegeria marisflavi | reverse complement strand
GGCGACTTCAAGGCGTATGACGCGATTGACTCGGCGCCCGAGGAGAAGGCGCGCGGGATCACGATCTCGACCGCGCACGTGGAATACGAGACCGAAGCACGCCACTATGCCCACGTGGACTGCCCCGGCCACGCTGACTACGTCAAGAACATGATCACCGGTGCGGCGCAGATGGACGGCGCGATCCTGGTTGTGAACGCGGCTGACGGCCCGATGCCGCAGACCCGCGAGCATATCCTGCTGGCGCGTCAGGTCGGCGTTCCGGCGCTGGTCGTGTACATGAACAAGGTCGACCAGGTCGACGACGAAGAGCTGCTGGAACTGGTCGAGATGGAAGTGCGCGAGCTGCTCAGCTCCTACGACTTCCCCGGCGACGATATTCCGATCGTCAAGGGCTCGGCTCTGATGGCGATGAACGGCGACAAGCCGGAGATCGGCGAGAACTCGATCCGCGAGCTGATGGCTGCGGTTGACGAGTACATCCCGACGCCCGAGCGCGCGGTTGACCAGCCGTTCCTGATGCCGATCGAAGACGTGTTCTCGATCTCGGGCCGCGGCACCGTGGTTACGGGCCGTGTCGAGCGTGGCGTGATCAACGTCGGCGACACGATCGAGATCGTGGGGATCCGCGACACCCAGACCACCACCTGCACCGGTGTGGAAATGTTCCGCAAACTGCTGGACCGTGGTGAAGCCGGCGACAACATCGGCGCGCTGCTGCGCGGTATCGACCGCGAAGGCGTCGAGCGTGGCCAGGTGCTGTGCAAGCCCAAGTCGGTGACCCCGCACACCAAGTTCGAAGCCGAAGCCTATATCCTGACCAAGGAAGAGGGCGGCCGCCACACCCCGTTCTTCGCGAACTACCGTCCGCAGTTCTACTTCCGGACCACCGACGTGACCGGCACCGTGACCCTGGCCGAAGGCACCGAGATGGTGATGCCGGGCGACAACGTGGGCTTCACCGTCGAGCTGATCGCCCCGATCGCGATGGAAGACGGCCTGCGCTTCGCCATCCGCGAAGGCGGCCGCACCGTCGGCGCCGGCGTGGTTTCCAAAATTATCGAATAATTTTGGAAAGCGGTGGGCGGCCGTTGCTCCGCAGGAGCACCGAGCGCCCGCAC
>NZ_JAOVQN010000066.1:0-1243 GCF_025673445.1 Ruegeria marisflavi | reverse complement strand
CTGCGGGCATCCAAGTGCACCCACTCAACTAGTAGCACAGCGCCACAATAACTCCTAACTTTGTCCGCTTTGTCCGCTTTGTCCGCAACCCGGTCATTGCCGTCGAAAAAATGCTGCGCGATGCATGAACGGCCGGAACGCGAGAGCTGCATCGCGGCGTCGCGGCCTGTGATGAAAGTCAGGAAAGGGCCGTTCGCACCAGTTCGAGAGGGATCGCCGAAGGTCGAGAAAGTCCCGATGACGGCCATCGAAGGAACATAGACCAAGGTCTGCTATCCCAAGGAACGGCCATTCCCGCCTGAACTTTCGGAACCGAATTTGAGATGGCGGACAGCCGTTGCCGTCCGCCAAACCGTCAGATGTCGATCTTCTCGGCGATACTCAGCGCGTCGTCGAGTTCGACTCCAAGATACCTGACTGTGCTATCAACCTTGGCGTGTCCGAGCAGCAGTTGAACTGCCCGAGGATTTCCAGTCTTCCGATATATCAGCGCAGCCTTTGTCCTCCGAAGAGAATGCGTCCCGTACCCGCAAGGATCCAGTCCGATGACCGATACTCAGTTGCGGACGAGACGTGCATATTGCTGGGTCGAAAGGTGCGACGAACCGTGGAACCTGCTTGGAAAAAGGAACTTGCGACCAAACATGGCCGGCGATGAGACCCACTTGATAACCGATCGTCGCGTGTTCTCGGACACTTCGAACTGAACTAGCCTGCCTGTCTTGCTCTGGACGATCGACACGCGGTCGCGAACCGTGCCGGCAACGACGAGATGAGCCACTTCCAGGCGAACGAGATCGCAACCGCGAAGTTTGCTGTCGATAGCGAGGTTGAACAGCACAAGGTTGCGCTGGTTCCCGGAGAGTTCGAGCCGCGCACGAATTGCCCAGACCTGTCTTGGTAGGAGTGGACGTTTCTGGCCTATCAGTCGGTTCTTATTCCAAGGCGGTCGAGACGGTCTGATTATTGGAAGCTGAATATTGGACATGGTGAAGTCTCCATCCAGCCCTCCCACACCAGGCATCGGCACCTTGCCAACCTGCGCACCTTACTGTCTTTCCCATCACAAAAACCGATCGCCCCCATCTCAGACCGCACTTCAACACACGTAATGGTCGCTTCTGATCAAGTCGGACGTCCGATGAAAATGAGCCTATGACCGAGTTGCGGATGGGGTGGATGACGTCTGCACCTAACTGTCGCGCAATGCGGCAGACTACAGATGTTGTCATCTGCTAGGAAA
>NZ_JAOVQN010000065.1:0-1355 GCF_025673445.1 Ruegeria marisflavi | reverse complement strand
GTCCTGTGTGTATGACGTCTGCTTTGCAAGGAAAAAATGCTCTGATTGCGCGGCTGGTCAGTACAGTCCTGTGTCCGGCCTATGATCGCGGCTTTTGATATAACCGCTGGCCTTGATGGGTTCCGTGAACCTGGACCCAATCGGCGACGCGAACCTGAAAGTTCAGGACAAAGCTCGGGTTCGCGGGTTCTCGGATGACCGCACGTGCCATCATAGCATTCGTCTTGCAATTCGGTTTTGTTCTGCTCCTCCGTTATGCAGCTGATTGCCGGTAATATGTTCCCTTGGTGAGGATCGCCCAGATGATCCTGGCTGTCTTGTTGGCCATTGCAATGGTTGCGAGGCGCATGGGTTTGCGTTCCAGCAGTTGCATGATCCAGGGATGCACACGTTCTGGATAGCCCCGGGCCCGCTGCACCTGAGAGGTCATGCCAATCACCAGCAATCGTCGTATGTATCGGTCACCCTTTTTGCTGATCCGGCCCAGACGTTCCTTGCCGCCGCTCGACCTGTTCAGTGGCGTAAGCCCGAGCCAAGCGGCAAACTCGCGCCCGTTCTTGAACTGCCTACCGTCGCCGATGGTGGCGACAATGGCCGAGGCGGTGATGGGGCCAACGCCGGGTACTGTCCTGATGCGTTTGGCACGCTCATCGATCCTGGAATGATATTCGATCAGCTTGTCGTAAAACGTCACACGCTCGTCGAGATCGACAACCTGATCGCAGAGCGTCTTGAGCATGCTCTTCGCCACGTCCGGGATGTCCGGATAGTCATCGGCTTGGAACGTCCTAACGAAGCGCATCGCTGCAACCGGTCGGTTTCAGATCACATGGCCAAACTCGCGAAGAAGACCGCGGATCACGTTCAGCATCTGGGTCTTTTGGCGAACGACCAACTGGCGCACCCGGTGCATCGTCAACAGGGCCTGCTGCTCTTTCGACTTCACGGCCACAAATCGCATGGTTGGTCGGGTGACAGCTTCGCAGATTGCCTCCGCATCGACAGCGTCAGTCTTGCCGCGTTTGACGTATGGCTTGACATAGACGGCAGGCATCAGGCGCACATCGTGTCCGATCGCGCCCAGTTCACGCGCCCAATGATGCGCAGAGCCGCAGGCCTCTATGCCGACAAGGCAGCATGGCAGCGTCTCGAAAAACTTAAGCAATTGTCTGCGCCGGATCGAACGATTGAAAACAACCGTGCCGTCAGCGCTAATTCCATGAACCTGAAAAACATCTTTTCCAAGATCCAGTCCAACTGTTGTAACTTCCATGATGGGGCTCCTTTCCTAGCAGATGACAACATCTGTAGTCTGCCGCATTGCGCGACAGTTAGGTGCAGACGTCATCCACCCC
>NZ_JAOVQN010000064.1:0-1441 GCF_025673445.1 Ruegeria marisflavi | reverse complement strand
GACGTATAGGGTCTGACGCCTGCCCGGTGCCTGAAGGTTAAAAGGAGGGGTGCAAGCTCCGAATTGAAGCCCAGGTAAACGGCGGCCGTAACTATAACGGTCCTAAGGTAGCGAAATTCCTTGTCGGGTAAGTTCCGACCTGCACGAATGGCGTAACGACTTCCCCGCTGTCTCCAACATCGACTCAGCGAAATTGAATTGCCTGTCAAGATGCAGGCTTCCCGCGGTTAGACGGAAAGACCCCGTGCACCTTTACTACAGCTTCGCACTGGCATCAGGATTGTGATGTGCAGGATAGGTGGTAGGCTTTGAAGCAGGAACGCCAGTTCCCGTGGAGCCAACCTTGAGATACCACCCTTCGCACTCTTGATGTCTAACCGCGGTCCGTTATCCGGATCCGGGACCCTGCGTGGCGGGTAGTTTGACTGGGGCGGTCGCCTCCTAAAGCGTAACGGAGGCGCGCGAAGGTTGGCTCAGAGCGGTCGGAAATCGCTCGTTGAGTGCAATGGCAGAAGCCAGCCTGACTGCAAGACTGACAAGTCGAGCAGAGACGAAAGTCGGTCATAGTGATCCGGTGGTCCCAAGTGGGAGGGCCATCGCTCAACGGATAAAAGGTACGCCGGGGATAACAGGCTGATACTGCCCAAGAGTCCATATCGACGGCAGTGTTTGGCACCTCGATGTCGGCTCATCTCATCCTGGGGCTGGAGCAGGTCCCAAGGGTACGGCTGTTCGCCGTTTAAAGAGGTACGTGAGCTGGGTTTAGAACGTCGTGAGACAGTTCGGTCCCTATCTGCCGTGGGTGTAGGATACTTGAGAGGAGTTGCCCCTAGTACGAGAGGACCGGGGTGAACGGACCACTGGTGGACCTGTTGTCGTGCCAACGGCAGTGCAGGGTAGCTATGTCCGGACAGGATAACCGCTGAAGGCATCTAAGCGGGAAGCCCCCCTCAAAACAAGGTATCCCTGAGGGCCGTGGAAGACCACCACGTCAATAGGCCGGAGATGTAAGCGCAGCAATGCGTTCAGTTGACCGGTACTAATCGCCCGATAGGCTTGATCCGATCCAGTAACAGAAAGACTGATCATCAAGAACCAAAAGCACCAAACAAGACCTGGACAACACACGATTGATGTAAAACCGAGCAGGTAAAAGGGTTTGCTTCGCAAACCCCCACACCTCGCCCGTCGCTCTTGCAACGCAAGACGCTACGTGAGTATTTGTTCGGTTTGGTGGTCATAGCGAGCGCAATACACCCGGTCCCTTCCCGAACCCGGAAGTTAAGTGCCTCCGCGCCAATGGTACTCGGGCTCAAGCCCCGGGAGAGTAGGTCACCGCCAAACCTAATAAATACTCAATTCTCTCTAACACGATCTCAAAAAAAAACCGGCGCGGGATGGAGCAGCCAGGTAGCTCGTCAGGCTCATAACCTGAAGGTCG
>NZ_JAOVQN010000063.1:0-1487 GCF_025673445.1 Ruegeria marisflavi | reverse complement strand
AGTTCGTCCTGAACAACTCCCATCGGGTTGATTTTGTTTTGAAATATTACGGTATCTCTCGCGATCAGCTGCAGGGTTTCGTATAGTTTCGGTGGAAACCTTGCAATTTCGGTCCCGCCCATGAAGCACCGCTCTCGCCCGCCGGAACAGGATGATCTGCTGCGCCCACGGCTGGTCGACATGATCGATCTGCGGCACGAGTTGGTGAAGCTCGCGGCGCTGATCGACTGGGAAGTGTTCGAGCGGGAATGGGCTGGTTTCTTTCCGTCGGCCACCGGACGGCCGGCGACGTCGCCGCGGTTGGTGGCGGGATTGCTCTACCTTCAGCACGCCTATCGGCTGTCGGATGAGGCGGTCGTTGCCCGGTGGGTCGAGACCCCCTATTACCAGCACTTCACCGGCGAGGTGTTCTTTCAGCATCGCCCACCGATCGATCCGTCATCGCTAACCCGCTGGCGCGGGCGCATCAGCGAGGAAGGGGTGGAATGGCTGCTGACCCAGACGATCCGGGCCGGGCAGAAATCCGGCGCCATCGACGAGGACAGTGTGAAGCGTGTGGCCGTCGATACGACCGTGATGGAAAGGCCATCGCCCACCCCACCGACGCCCGGCTCTACGAGCGTGCGCGGGATCAGTTGGTGGCTCTGGCGCGAGGCGCCGGGGTGGAGCTGTGGCAATCCTATGCCCGCCTTGCCCCGCGGCTGGCGCTGCAGGTCGGCCGCTACGCCCATGCGAAGCAGTTCAAGCGCATGCGCAAGGCATTGAAAAATGCTGAAAGGCTATACCGGTCGTGTCATGCGCGATCTGCGCCGCCACCTCGACGACATCCCAGAGGGCACGCTGCGGGACGGGATCGTTGCCAAACTTGCGCTGGTATCCCAACTGCTGCACCAGCAGCCCAAGGGCAGCGACAAGATCTATGCCCTGCACGAGCCGGAGGTCGATTGCATCTCCAAGGGCAAGGCCCGGGTGCGCTACGAGTTCGGTTGCAAGGTCAGCGTGGCGACGACGCTGGACGAGGGCTTCGTGGTGGGCATGCGCAGCTTTCCCGGCAATCCCTATGATGGCCATACCCTGGCCCCGGCGCTGGAACAGGTGGAGATCCTGACCGACCAGCGCCCCGGCCTGGCCGTCGTTGACCGCGGTTATCGCGGCCACGGCGTGGCAGCGACCCGCGTCCTGATCAGCGGCACCCGGCGCGACCTTACGCCAAAACTGATTGCAGAACTCCGACGCCGCGGCGCCATCAAGGCCGAGATCGGCCACATGAAAACCGACGGCCGTCTGGCACGCTGCCCCCTGAAAGGCACCATCGGCGACGCGCTATTTGCCGTGCTCTGCGCCTGCGGCCATAACATCCGCAAGATCCTCGCCCATCTCAGGGCTTGGCTTGTGCTCATCATCGCAACCATTCTGAACGCCATGACCCGCCCGGATCGACCACGTCAGGCGCTTACAGCCGCCTGAAAGCGTTGTTCAGGACGAAC
>NZ_JAOVQN010000062.1:0-2045 GCF_025673445.1 Ruegeria marisflavi | reverse complement strand
CCCTGCAGCTGATCGCGAGAGATACCGTAATATTTCAAAACAAAATCAACCCGATGGGAGTTGTTCAGGACGAACTACGTCAGTGTCCGAAATTTTGGGGGTAGCTCATCGGTCGGGGCGCGAAAATCCTGAAGATGAGAGAGGAGATCAAGAAACAGACATTCCGAAAACGCCGCTTGCAGCACAAAGCCGCTTCCGCCTAAACTCAAACAGAAACCAAACCAGTGCCTCCGTTACGATACAAACTCAGAGTTCCAAAAAACTCCGACGACAAACATATCAATATTGCATCTCTCTCAAGTTCCCCTGAATGCGCTTCGCGCTTTTGAAGCAACCGCTCGTTGCGGTAGCTTTACCGCTGCTGCACGAGAGCTATGTGTGACGCCTGGCGCCGTTGCGAGGCAGGTACACATCCTTGAGAACCGGTTGGGAATCCGGTTGGTAGTCCGAAAAGGGCCTCAGATATCCCTGACGCAAGCGGGGCTCGCGGCATTACCTTCGCTAAGGCGAGGTTTTGAAGAATTGCAAAGATCGGTGGGTGAAATTTGCCGTGCGATCGCGCCTCCCTCTATCACATTGTCGGCGGACACAACCTTTGCTGCGATGTGGTTGGCCCCGCGGCTCAGCGAGTTTCATGACGCTGAGACCCCGTCCCGGGTTCGCATCGTCTCGCAGATCGATACCGGCGCTACGGTGCCAGACTATGTTGACATCATCATCACGTCCTTTTTGTCTTGTCCGCCGGGATATTCCGAAAGGTTGCTGCATGTGGAAACGCTGGTTCCGGTGATGTCGCCGAAACTGTTCAGGCAACTGCGCCCGAAAGCGCCCAAGGATCTGACGCGCGCCAATCTGATCACGATCGAATCTGTGGTCGATGACGATGTGAATAATTTTGGATGGTCGGCCTGGTTTTCCCGGCATGGCGTAATGCTGCCCAAGGAAACGCAATTATCTCGGGTCAGCCTCAATATTCTCGCGTATCAGGAGGCGATTACACACCAAGGTGTGGTTTTGGCCTCGCAGCTATTGGTCAAGAAGCATTTGGAACGGGGAGACCTGGTCGCCCCGTTCGGGCCGGAGTTCGGCATTGAAGTGCCGCGCCGCGCCCTTGTCAAAGAGGCGTTTCCTAACCCGCTGGCAGAGCGTTTCCTGGCTTGGCTCGCGGGACTAAGCACCGCGCTCTAGGCGCGCAGGCGCGTGCCTTGCGGGTCAAAGGGCGGCTCGTGCAGGATTCTGGCTTTGTGCGGTTTACCCAGAACAAAGACCTCGACCTCTTCGCCGGGAGCCACGCCTCTCACATAGCCAAGCGCCAGTGACATGCCGACGGAATAACCGTAGGTACCGGACGAAACCTTGCCGACCGGTCTGCCACTCTTAAAAATCGGCTCACCTCCCGTGGCGTCGGCGTTGGAGGCGTTGGTCTGTTCTTCATCCAGCGCCAGCAACACAAGTGTTTCGCGAGCAGTTTTCGCCAGATTGGCGGCAGCGGCATCCTTGTTCAGGAAATCTTTGTCCATCTTGCACAGCGCCGCCATGCCCGCTTCTTGCGGCCAATATTCAGGGCTGTATTCGCGGCTCCAGGAACCATAGCCCTTCTCAACACGTAGGCTCATCAGAGCACGGGCACCAACAGGGCCGCCGTCCAGCTTGTGCGCAGCATCCAGCAGCGCAGCATAAAGTGCCGCCTGATCGGTTGCGGCGCAGTGGATTTCCCAACCCAAATCACCCGTGAATGAGACCCGCAACGCCAGCGCGTCAATGTCGGCGATCTGGATCTTTTTTGAGCGCATGAAGGGGAAATCTTCAGTTGCAAAAGAGGTTTGGCTTAACCCGCTCAGCAGTTCTCGCGATTTGGGCCCGGCGACGTTGAAGCCGCATATATCTGCCGTCTTGCTCTCGAAGGTGGTGCCTTCCGGCAGTTGAACGGCCTTGAAGAACCTGCTGTGATAGCGCTCGGCGATGCTGGAGCCCATGATGTTGATTTTTGCTGAGAAGTGACCCGGTAGCCCCATAATTTTCCACCGAGATTTGACCCATGTGAA